>JBAZWT010000004.1:0-57500 GCA_041660205.1 Candidatus Babeliales bacterium | reverse complement strand
ATGATCATCGTTTACAGCGTGGACTACCAGGGTATCTAATCCTGTTTGCTCCCCACGCTTTCGTGTCTCAACGTCAGAAATGGACCAAGAAGCTGCCTTCGCCATCGGTGTTCCTCTCGAGATCTACGCATTTTACCGCTACTCCGAGAATTCCGCTTCTCTCTTCCATCCTCAAGCAAAACAGTTTCGGTTACAGGTTCTTGGTTAAGCCAAGAGATTTTATAACTGACTTGTTTCGCCGTCTGCACACCCTTTACGCCCAGTGATTCCGAATAACGTTTGCACCCCTCGTATTACCGCGGCTGCTGGCACGAAGTTAGCCGGTGCTTTCTCTAGTGGTACCATCATCTCTCGCTGCTATTAACAGCAATACTTTTTTCCCACTTAACAGGAGTTTACAATCCGAAGACCGTCATCCTCCACGCGGCGTCGCTGCATCAGGCTTTCGCCCATTGTGCAATATTCCTCACTGCTGCCTCCCGTAGGAGTTTGGACCGTGTCTAAGTTCCAATGTGACCGTACACCCTCTCAGGCCGGTTATCCATCATAGTCTTGGTAGGCCTTTACCCCACCAACTAACTAATAGAACGCAAGCTCATCTTCTAGCGACAGCAAAGAGGCCATCTTTCTCTCTTACGAGACTTATGCAGCATTAACTTTAATTTCTCAAAGGTATTCTTCACTAGAAGGTAGATTCTCACGCGTTACTCACCCGTCCGCCGCTTTACTCATCCCGAAGGACTTTCACGCTCGACTTGCATGTGTTAGGCACGCCGCCAACGTTCATTCTGAGCCAGGATCAAGCTCTCCATCACAAAATTTAAATTGATAAAGGTTTTACTTTAGAATCTTACCTGCGTATCCTTAACGGATACGCTTGCATTTTTAATTTTCTTATGATATTTCAAAGATTTAAAACCAACCCCCTCGTGGAGGCTAAGCTTTAGTAAACTTCTTAATTTTTGACATCGATTTCGGCTTTTTACTGCCTCGTGATGTCTTGGATTTCAACTGATTACAAATAGAAGAATACCCCCAATCATCGGCAAAGTCAACAACATTTCTAACATTTTTAACATATTTTTAAAATATTTTATTTTTTCTCTTTTTTCTCTAAAAATTTAACCCGACGCCAATCCGACACGGCCTTGAAAAAGCCTTTACTGATAGGCTTTTTCAACCGATCGTGGCTTTTGGCCATCCAACCCGAACAAATACATATTTCTTAAAAATAACTGTATTTTTATCGTTTTTTTAAGGAAAGTAAGCGATTTTTTAAAAAAATGTTATAAATCTTTCACAAGATTTTATATAAAAACAACACGAAAAGTGCCTTTATGTATCAATCATTTTTTTGAAAGACAAAACCAAGTATACTGTCTCCATATTTAAATCACTTATAATGAAGAAGAACTATGGTAATAACCGACCTACTTAAAGAAAAGCTTAAAAACCTTAAACCTCATATTAAAGTCATTAAGGATTATTGGGCTTCCTCTAACCTTGAACAGCAATTAAATTCCCTTATAAAGGAAAGTGAGGAACCAGAGTTCTGGAAAAATCCAAAAGGCACCCAAGTCTTAAAAGATCTGCAAAAAATCAAAACCATTTCTATGCAATATCACAGCATTATGAAAAGCTACACAGAGCTTGGTGAACTTCTCGATCTTTTCCAAGACGATGAAGCTGAAACAGCTAAGCTTGAAATTGAAGTCAATAGACTCATTAAACAAACGCTCGCATTTAAAATAGATCTACTGCTAACCGAAGAATACGATCACTCTTCTTGCTTCCTTACTATTAACTCAGGAGCTGGCGGCACAGAGTCCCAAGATTGGGCAGACATGATACTTCGCATGTATCTTCGATTCTGCGAACAAAATAAACTACAGGCATCTATTCTTGAGTGTCAGGCAGGAGAAGAGGCAGGAGTCAAATCTGCCACGCTCTATATTAAAGGAAACAATGCATACGGACTTTTAAAAAGCGAACATGGAATTCACCGACTTGTCAGAATTTCACCCTTTGATGCAAACAAGCGCCGCCATACTTCATTTGCTTCAGTTACTATCACCCCAGAGCTGCCACCTTGCGAAAAAATAGAAATTGAACCAAAAGACCTGCGCATTGACACTTACCGAGCGAGTGGCGCTGGCGGTCAGCACGTGAATAAAACTGAATCAGCTGTCCGCATCACTCACTTGCCAACTAATATTGTTGTTCAATGCCAAATTGAACGCTCGCAAATTCAAAACCGTGAAACTGCAATGAAAATGCTTATGGCAAAATTACGCCAAAAGCAAAGACTCGAAGAAAAAGCAAAAACTGTTGTTGAAAAAAAGAAAGCAGAATGGGGCTCTCAAATTAGATCATATGTTCTTCATCCTTATAAAATGGTCAAAGACCACAGAACTGGAATAGAACACTTTCAGCCAGAGCTTGTACTTGATGGTGACCTTATAGGTTTTATTGAAAGTTATCTGGTAGCACAAGGCGCTGCATAATAATTACGCTGCATAAAAACAAATGGCCACACTGTAAACAAACAATGTGGCCATATTTATTACCATACTTATTAATGAATAAATAGCAGTTATTTTTTTATAGTCAAGCTTATTGATTCAATAAATTAATTAATTGAGCCTGAGACTGAATCAAATTGTGCTGTTCAGTTATTAAATTCGAAAGATAACCAGGAATATACGTAGTCGTATCTTTCTTATGTCTGTTCATTAACTTAGTAACCTTTTCATTTAAGATCGCGTTGTTAGATTGCAGTTGCTTAATAGTTGCATTTTTTTCCGCACTCGATTTTTTGCCTTTACCTGGTGGAGTTACTGCAGGATATTGCAATAAAAATAGCTGAGGAATTTTGCCAGAAGAAACTTTTAGCGGATACATTCCATCATTAAAGCCTGAGCCAAACAGCATCATACCATCAATACTTGCTCCTTTAGGAAGTGATATTGCACCAAAAGTGCTAACTGATCCTGCTGCAATTAAAGTTCCTGTTTTTTTGTACATTAAATATGTCAAATCTGAAAGAGCTGTTGAGCTTGATGTTGCCGTAAGTGGCTTGCTTAAAACTATATAAACACCATCAGTCAAACTTTCCAAACTACCTTCTTTTTTAAGAAGAAGAGCACTTCCATCTAAGCTACAAACAATCGTTGTGGAAAACGAAGTCGGCTTGGATGCTTGCGTTGAAATAAGCATAATCTGCAAATCATTTTCTAGCTGAGCTTTATGCAAGGGAACTCCAGCACTGATAAGACCTTTTCCTATGTTTTTGTGTACATAACTCGCCAACGCTGATTCTTGATGTGGTAAATTTCCTACAGACGTAACTGAATTCCATTCCGCTGGAGCATGGCAAATAAACAAACTCATATCATTTTCACTAAATGGTACCCAGCTTGCTTCAACAAAATTACCTTTACTGCTGCCAAGAGCAAAGTGCATTTTGCTTGGTTTATCCTTTAAACTATAGTTACCAATAACATCTTTCTCACTCAGCTGCTTTCCAGCCAAGTCACACACTGCATAATCAAGCTTCAAAGCATTATTCCCAGACTTTCCAGGCTGTACACTTAAATTTTTAATACGCGTCAAAAAACCACTGCCCAAATGCGTGCTCGGCAAAGGGATGTTTATAGCAGAAAAAGTAGAATTGTTATCATTAACAGCAACATTCAGTTGGCTATGCGTACTACTTGGATCTACTAAGAATGGAACAATACATGATGAATCTTCGACAATTTGTCGTATAGACTTAAAGGACGCGACTCCTAACGTTTTCTCTGCCGTAAGTACAAGTACCCATATCAATATAAACCTTAAACCTTTTTTCATCAGACTCTCCTTATTAAATAAAAACTTTTCTACTAAAACACTTAACACATTCAATAAATACAAATTTCTCCTTTTTATACAAATGCCAATATCATCATCCATAGGGCATGTGAAGCATAAACTCCAAACCAAAAGGGGTAATACTTTTCATCTTTTTTAATAAAGTAAGAAAAAGCACCAGCTAGCACTAACCAAAATGTTATCGAAGTCGACATAAGCATCGATCCAATAACCGTAAACGGCTCACTTACTACTCTTCGAAGAACTAGTCCAAACAAAACACCACATAGCACCACACGGTGACTATACTGCCCCACCTGAATCATCAAATCAAATCCTTGAGCAGACTGCGCCATTAAAGAAGTCGATCCTAATTGAAGAGTGTGAGCGTACCACCACATAATAAATCCTGAACAGATTACCGCCACCACAAATCCCAAGATTTGATATCTTACTATTTTGCTATACGCAATTTGTGATAAAGATGCCAATTTGCAAGAAAACATTAAATCAATAAGCAAGCCAATGCATATCATCGAAAATACAGCAACCGCTACCACACTTGTAGAGGCCACGGTATAGATATCAACAAGTGGTAAAACAATAAGCCAAACAAACAGTCCAAGCTCTATGACACCAACCACACCCACCATGTAGGCAGCGTTGTAACAAAGAAATAACAAAATTATAAAAACGTATATTTGAGAAAACCAAGAAACATTCCATGCATGCAAGAGCAATATGGAACAGATTATAGATGCAACAAAAAATATTCGTAAAAATCTACGCTTATATAATCGCATGAATACTGTAAAAAAATCTGAAGTCGCAAGTAAATGTCTACGTTGTTTAAACAGTAAAACAAGACGCGAAAGAAACAATGCTAAAAGTACTCCTGAGCAAAATCGAATGATGAATTCTTTGTCGGAATAACCAACAAAAAAATTATTTCTCAGTCCGTACAAAACTAATTTTCGAGACGTCATACCGACAAGTAAAGGAACGGTGCTAAGTCTTCCCGCTACAAACCCAATTGAGATAAGCATTGGAATCATATGCAGCTGCAATGCGTACGGATGCAACCACATACGTTGCGCAAGAAGAAAGATATTCCAAGCTGTTGATGCAACAATCCCCTGCGTCATCATCGCTTGACTCGATTTTTCTTTATCAATGTAAACAATGTTATGCACCAAGCGACTCATAGGAAACGGTAATTTATGCTCTATGATAAGATGATCTTTTATTAAATACGCTATTAAAAACGCGAGTATTCCAGCACTCAGAACAAACAACGAAATAGTTCCAGCAAAAATCATTGGTGATTTCATTGACTCTATAAATGCATGCTCATGTAAAAAATAAAACGATGGCCAAGTTAAGCCCAGACAGGTCCCAACCATTCCACCTATAGAACCAGCAGCAATCGTAATAATCACATGCTCTCTAAACCAGCTGCGTGACACCAACGGCATTGCGAGCACCATGCACACGACTACAAACACAGGCGCTACCCAGGGCCCAAGCTGCGTGCTCATGGCCAGATAACTCATGATGCACGTAGACAGACAAGAAAAGAAAACGGATAAAAAAATTAATAAGATTTGCACAACTCTCTCCCTTTAAAAAAAGTATTATTTCATCTGAGATCTTAGTCAATATTTTCAAAAGCAACAAAAATTTGTAAACAAAAAATCCAATGATAGCCTTTATAGAGCAGTCAACAATTTTAAAGTAGTAGGAAGCCATGAAGAAAACAGTTCTTATGTTCATTTTTTTATCAACCATTTCAACAATCCATTCAAACAATGAGTTGTCACAACTTTTCGACACATCAATATTAAAAGTACCTACTAAAGTGCAAGAAATTCTAACATCTCATGGATTTCAAAAAGTTTGTTTTACAACTCAAGATAATTTTAAAATTTGTGGCCTATTTATCGATCAAAGTAAAAAAATAAAAATCAAAGGAACTATCCTTTATTGCGCGGGATTTTACCCAGGAACAAAAGAAGGAATGGCATCTTTCTTCGCACTTCTAGCAGACAAGCCATACAATTTTTTATTTTTTGATGCACGCGGCCACCAAGAAAGCGACGGGAAACTTTTGTCATATCAAAACATTAAACAATACGGATCATCAGAATACCAAGACATAGTTGCTGCAATAGATTTTTTAAATACCTACAACACCAGTAATAACTTAACGCAAAGCATTGTCATTCATGGAATATGCTCTGGGGCTTTTCATTGTATGAAAGCGGTCGATCATCTTGCAAAAACAAACTGCACAAACTGTTACAACATCAAAGGAATTATTTTTGATAGCGGTTGGTTAAAATTGGTTGATATAGTTGAACCAACAATTTGCGCAGAAGTTAAACATAGATTTAAAAACACCTACTTTTCATGGTTGATCAGACCAACCTGCTGGATAACAAAGCAATTTTATCGCTTCACCCTTAAATCACACCATCAAACATTAGACGGAATCGAACAATGCATGACAAATGCTTCGTGTCCTATATTTTTTATCCATTGCTTGCATGATCCATATGTGCCGGCAATGCCAGTTCAAAAGATAGCCGATCAAATCAAACACCCGTATTCATGGTGGATTGAGCATGAAAGTCATGGAACATATCACCTCAAACAGCAACAAGAGTTCAAAAAAAGATTAGAAGAATTTTTAAATACGGTAATGGAGTGACAAATCTGATCTAAACTTCATATTTTTGAAACGAGCTGCCCGACAAAAAGTGCATATGAATATGAAACACACTTTGGCCAACAGAAGCGCCATTGTTTGAAATAAGTTTAAATTCTTGTGATCCGGCTAAACTTTGAGAAAGTTTTTGTGCCATGAGTAGCATTGAGCCCAAAAGAGCTTGATCCTGACTCGTGCATGATTGAATGTTTGCAATATGTTTTTTAGGGATTATAAGATAGTGGACAAGCGCTTTTGGCTGTATATCTTTGATAACGATTATATCGTCAGTTTCTTCAATTATTTTACTTGGAATTTGTCCTGAAATAATTTTGCAAAAAATGCAATCCTGATTCATAATCTCCCTTTTTTCATTTTTAGAATTATTAATATATATCGCCAACAAAGATACCGTACATACAATAAATAATACAACGCTAATCCGCATACTACAAACCCTTTTTTAAAGTCATTACACTTTCTTCTAAAAATAAATAACTGGTTGCCTGCCATTCATTTTTTCAATGTTAGCACAATTTACTTTAGTTTTAAGATTATCTCACACTTTGGTGAAAAAAACGAATGGTGCGCCCTGGTAAAAGCATTCAGGACCAGCAAAGTATTTTTATGAGACACTATTGATCAAACTTTTTAAATATTCAACTTTGTGCACCAAGTGTTACACTAGAAGAAATGCGCACAGTCTTACTTGATGTTAAAAACAAACTACAAGGAAAAATCAATGAACAACGATAAAAACAGAACGAAAACTCGCATAGCCGCTTATTTAATTGGACTCAAAGACAATAAAATATTACTTGGCAAACGTATCAATACTGATCATCTAAATGAACATTGGAGCTTGCCAGCAGGACATGTTTTTGAAGGCGAGTCAGCAAAAAATGCTATGATACGTGAAGCTTATGAAGAATGTGGCATACATTTACAGCCGAATGATCTTAAAGCAGTAGGAGCTTTTCATCATTTTTCAGATCCATACGATTACGCAAACTATATTTTTAAAGCTGATCTATCCAATCATTCGATTATCAATACGGAACCTGAAAAGTGTGCCCAATTAGAATTTTTTGATCTTAAGCAATTACCAAGTCCCATAGCGCCATATATTCAATATGTTATTGAAAAGTCAGCACTTACAACAGAACCATGGATTGATGAAATAAATTTTTTATAATATCTATTTTTTTTCTAGAGTAATTTTTTCATAGATTAAACAAAAAATAGTGCCTACCATCGTAAAAACTTTGGCTAGCACTATTTTTTCATTCATATTTTAAATTTATTTTTTTGATTAATACTTTGTAACAGGCAGGCTGCCATTCATTTTTCTCAGTGCTAGCACGGTTTTCTTTAACCTTAAATTATCTCACACTTCTGTGGAAAAAATGACAGGCCCTAGTCAAAGCGTTCAGAACAAGCAAAGTCAATATCGAAGTTAACTTAACAGTATGCAAACAATTTTTTTAACATTAAGCGTGAATTATAAAAGCAAACTATTTTTTGCGCAAACATGTATATTTATTTTTGGATTTTGAAGTTCAGCAATAGTGCTACAACATGCTGCAGCTGGATCTCCAGATGCAGTAAGTAAACCATTCCAATACTCATTTCCTGGATAAGAGTTACCATCCCATGCATATTGAGCAACCAAAAGTTTGCCAACATCTGCACCGCTCAAAATATCTGCAGGATTTCGGAGTGAAAAATGAATTTTAATATATGTATTATTTTTTATATTTTTCCAATACATACCTGATGGAAAATAACTGAAATTAATATCTGAAATTTGGGACAATTCATGAGCTCCCATAGTATCAATTAACTCAGAATATACATCAACTAATAATTGTGCCTGATTAGGTATAATATTCCAAACACCAAGTCCAAGCCCTGTTGCATGTACATATACTTTTTTGCCTGAATGAAGTCCACGTTTTTGAGCATCTCTTAAAAAAGGTTCAATAACCAATTGCATACGTTTTTTGTACATCACCGTATCAAAAAAGCATTTTTGACCTTGATGCATAAAAGAAATATATCGATTGGATATATCTTTTGCTGCTTGTTGATAGGTATCAAATTTGTGATTATAAAAACGTGCCCATATATCCAGCACATCTTTTTTCATCTGTAAATCAATATCTCTACCCGGAGTTACAACAATATGTTGCCATTCCATAAATCCTGGCTTTTCAAATCGAGCCCCCACAAGACCAACAAAAATACCTTGTTGTTCATAATCATTTTTTGTTGATTTAATACCTGAATTATTTCTATTTCCGTTATTAATAAAATATGTCGAAACAGAAACCCCAATGAGCGCTGCAATCTGCATTTCATCGTATGAAAGATAATCCTTAAGAATCAATGGCAATTTTTCTTGTGTAGTGCCTATTTTTTCAAATCCACCATGTCCATTCGTTCCATCTTTTAATAAATAGCTATCATGTGCATTCATAAACATTAATGGTCGTTTCGTTAAAAGACGATCAATAAATCCATGTACCGACATTGAACTATACAATTGTTTTTCAATGATACTGCCTTGTTGTTTTTTGTATTGTAAAAAATCCTGAATCAATTGAAAGACTTTTGTATGCATTATTGGATACGTATTTTTTGCTTGATTGACAATACTAGCTTGTATACTTGCATTGTTTTCAGCTATTATTTTAATGCGATTATCATGCGTTGGAAATCGTTTCACGAAGGCATCAGAGCGCTGTATAAGACTTTGAAAGTCTATATTTTTATTGCTTGATACTATATTTTTATCAGAAGAAAATGGTTTGAATATCGCAGATTTTAACTTTAAATATATTTCTGAAACATAGCATCGCAGAGACTGCAAATGCATAGATCGATCACAAACTGATTTTTCAATTGTTGCATTAAAAACAGATGTATTGGTTAACAACAATGCACATAAAAATAACGATTTTTTCATACTTTAATCCTTCAACGATTTAAGTTAGCCTTCGATTTTATTGTACATGATAAAAAATTAAATGAGCAATTTTGAATTTTAAGTAAGTTTTTGATTAATGCTTTGGGCATTCAGTAATGGGCGTCCCAGCTGAAGCCTTGGCGAAAGCTGGTGCGCCCGAGAGGAGTCGAACCTCTGACCTTCAGATTCGTAGTCTGACGTTCTATCCAGCTGAACTACGGGCGCATACTTTTATAGATTTCTAAGATAAAACCACAGATGGGTTTTAGTTGAGACTATGAAGTTTTAAAACACAGCCCGGCTTCGTTCTTCGAACTATGCCGAGGCAGTCTTCGCTATGCATATTTAATTAAAATAATGTTTTCTTCCTGTTTTCTGGCTGCGCCTAGGCGTAGCCCAACGGGCGAAGACTGGTGGAGAGAGAGGGATTCGAACCCTCGCGCCCTGTTTCCAGAGCTCTCACTTAGCAGGCGAGCACTTTTAACCACTCAGTCATCTCTCCAAACAAATTGCCTAAATATTTCAAAAGAGCAATACTTTTTAAGAATACCGATTTTCTCGACTTTTACAAGGGAAAGATCTTGTTTTACCTTGATCTATGGTAACCTTGGAAGTATGAACTATTCATACCAATGAAAGGATTTTGTGGCATTAATCATTGAAGTAAAAGTGGCTACTCAATCAGGAAAACATAGCATATGCTTAGATAAATCTGGCTCTCTAAAGTGCTTTGTGAAAGCTGCTCCCGAAGATGGAAAAGCAAATAAAGAGGTTATAGAGGTTATTTCAGATGCCATTGGTGTCACCAAAAGATCCATTGAAATCATTTCTGGTTTAATAAGCCGTAAAAAAAAATTAGCTATCCAAACGGATTTAACATACGAGCAATTTCTCATAAAAATTGGATGTGGCGTGCAGAAAAAAATGTTTTAGATCTACAGTAGTTTAATTAAATTTATTGACGATTAAGCGGTTTTCCCGTACACTTTTTATATCCATTTGATATTTATGTGCCAAGGTGGCGAAATTGGTAGACGCACGGGACTCAAAATCCCGCGATGGCGACATCGTGTCGGTTCAAGTCCGACCCTTGGCACCAGCTTTCGCTAAAGCTTCAGCTGGGAAGCCCATTGCTGAATGCTCAAAGCTTTAATCGAAGAAACAAATTTGAAGATTAAAAGCGAAAGCTGCCCGCCGTAGTAAATGAGCGATAGCAGCCTGCCCGCCAAAGCTGAAAGCGACGGCTGGGAAATACGAAGGCTGGGCGATAAAATCTCATTCACATCACAAATAAATACAAATATCTCAAAAACAATCTTTCAGTTTTATTTCATTACAAAAACACTTACATTCAAACGAACCCCATGTTTTCTTATAGGGTAGTTTAGGGAGAATAGATGAACAACTTCAACGATTTAATGTCAACAGAAATAGATCAGCTAGCTACCGCTCTTGCAAAAGCGCAAGGAGAAATGGCAGTAGCAGGAAAAAATCAAAAGAATCCTTTTTTCAAAAGTACCTACGCAGATTTTGAAGCAATCATTAACGCTTCTCGTCCAGCGCTCAGCAAATATGGTTTAAGCGTTGTACAACCGCCTTTTATATCTGAAAATTCTACTTCAACACCTGAGCTATCAAGCAGTCAAATCGGCAATTCATACTTGGTTACCATATTGATGCATTCATCAGGACAATGGATCAAGTCTATTGCTCGTCATAATCCACCCAAAAATGATATTCAAAGTCTTTCAAGTTACAACACATACTTAAAACGTATGTGCTACACTTCACTTATTGGAGTTGCAACAGGGGATGATGATGACGGAGAAGCTGCTGTCTCGCACACGCGGTCAAACAATTTCTAAATCTTTACTGCAATACATTAAACATAGATAACTTTATATTTAGTTATCCCGTTTCTTATTCTGTTCAGATCGTTCTGCAATTTTTTGCACGTTAACCAAAATATCTTCCAACACTTCTTTTGGAAAACTTCCATTATAAAAAAGCTCAAGTCGATTTTGGTGCAAATAGTTTTCTCTATCTAAATATTCTTTCATCTCTTCAGAACGACATCCACGTCGAGATATTATACGTTCTATCGCTTCCATCAAAGATTCTTTTTCAGCTTCTTCTTTGCGCACGTTTGGCATATTTTTTACCGCAGCTTCTGCCGCAGCTTCAGCTTCTTTTGCTTCAATAAATTTTTCATTTTCTACATATCTAAAAGCACGAATGTATAAATTTTTTGCTATTTTGCACGGCACTAACTGATACCGTCTTACCATTAACGCATGGTAGACTGACGCTTCCATCCCCAATATAGATTTAGCATCTTTTTCTACAGGAACAATTTCTTGCGGGCCTACATATTTAGCGACTAAATCTGCTTGTATTCTTCTAGATTTAACTTCTTGATCAACAGCACTAGAATCTAAATGATTTACTGCTATTAGCTTATTTACAGGCCCAGCAGCTGGAACTATATCTCCTGAAACGTCAGCATTACGTCCGCTGATAAAAGGTTGTGCTACTATTCTAGATGTAACAAGCGTAACCTTACTAGATTCTTCTTTACTTACTTTTGATCTTTCTTTCAACCAGGACAAGCCTTTTGGTGCAGGCTTTGGGACTTGTTGTGAAGAAGCGCTCATAAAGGAGCTCAGGCTCAACAAACTTAAACAAATACCTAGCGATTTATTTTTGGATACCAAGGCGATTAAAAATGACGACAAGCTGATATAGACCGAATGCGGCACTGATTTTTTCATGAAATCTCTGTTGGTTTAAAACTTTATAAATAAGAACTTGTTTTCAGTTTGTCATAATTGTGATTTTTTTGCAATATAAAAACCAATCAGACCTTGATTTTTACTGACTAGAAAAGCTTTTTTTGCATCAATCAACATTTTTCCATAACGCCCATTTTATATGTGCGATTCTTTTTTCGAAGCCTTTTCTTGAGCTCGCCGAGCTCTTTCTGTTTCTATTGCATGCTGATCTTTTTGCATTTCAGCTTTTTTCAACTTTTCAAAACTTTCTTCTTTTTTCAATTTTTCAAGATTTTCCTCTTCTTCAGCCACGCTACTTATCCTTGTTACTGAATTTATTGCAAAAGAAGCACTCACCAAAAAACTCATGCTCAATACACTCAAAACAGCTCGTAAAATATTTTTTTCACGCAACATACATTTCCTTACAATTCTTATGAAAAATAAAAATATCACAAAATATATCATACCTTCAGCATCTTTAGTGCAATTTTTTTAATAACATTAAAACAATCGAATTACCACAATAAAAAACCCCGTATTACTTATGCTTCGTAGCCTTGCAGCAGATGCAACACGGGGTTTTTTATTTAATTTTCAGTTAAAAAATACTTAATACATATTTAGTTTGCCTCAGCTGCTAATGCGACATTGATTTTTTCAATCTCTTTATCCACATAAGCAGTATAAAGTTTATTAACCTTGCTTTTAATTTTCATGTTTTTTTCAAGCGTATTTATTTGTGATACTAGTTTTAACGATGCTCCAATTTTCATAATTTCAAGATCTGCAAGTATTGCTTTATATTGCTCATCGCTCACTAATTTTTTTGATTCTGGCTTCGATGATTTAGATCCTTTTACAAATGGTTTTTTACTTTTTTCAGATGGTTTTTCAACTTTTGTAGGTATTATTTTTTCAATAGCTTTACCTTTTGTAGCTTGTTTTGTTACTACTTTTGCAGCAACTTTTTGCACAGCAATTGGATATTTCGAATCATAACGAATGCTATAGTAGCCATACCCCGTAAATGTTTGTCCCTGCGCCACGATATTAGTCGAAGTCGACAGTTTAGACTCAGTCATCGTAGATATATTTGTACCCGACAAATTATCACAAAGTTTTTTTCCACTTGTAAGATCATATGCTGCATAAAACATATTAACCGCAGATCCATCAGCACTGTCTTGGCTATTAAACGTAACACTCACCGAGATACCACTTACAATAGCTGCATTAATTGCTACAAGATCTTTAGACGATACTGAAACTGGAGTTAAAGGATTTCCTGATGTGTCCACTGGCGTTAATGAAATTGGCTCTACTTGTGATCCTTGTGAAATAGTAAATGCTTGTACCCCAGACGGTGATGTTGATTGTAATATAATAGGCTGCTTTGGCTGGTACGAGGCAGATGATACAGGAGATAGCATATTTAACGTTAAGCTGTCTGTTGTTTGATACACTACATTTAATTTAGTTAACACAGCTCTATGTGATATCGAAGTTTTACCATCACTTGCAACTAAATTTTTAAAAGTAAATTTACACAATGGTTTCAATGTTAACGCATCATAGGCAATAAATGATGCCGCCGAACCAAAAGTATCAACATTGCTACTTATGGAAACTGATTTCTGCTTACCAAGATGCTGGGCAATCAATGCAAATTCTTTAGGAAATTGTGCATCTACGTGTAAAGAAGAAGAGCTGCCATCACTAAACTCTAATTCTAATACCAACTCAGCAATAGTCTGATCCGATGACACATTAGCATACGTTGCTCCTGAGTAACTTGTTGAATCAAACCATATATAAGATGAAGGATTAGGAACAGATTTTTTCAAAGCAGCTTTATTTTTTATCAGATCAAATGTCATGGGTGGCAATGTCAAAGTATTCTTACTTCCTGCTGACGTATACTGCAACATAAACTGCTGTGTTTGAGCTACGCCAACGGATACAACTTTAGCAGGTAATACAACAGGCGACGACCAAGCTCTATCACCATCTGCATGTAAAAAATCAACAGTAATTGGTGATATGTTTTGAATAGCTGTATCAACAAAAACTTTTTGAACAGCCAGTACATTGTTTGCCTGGTCAGTAAAAGCCAACTGATAATTTCCTGGTGTTGGTTGTGACAATGTTGCAATCACACCTGCTTGCAGCGTTGCTGCTGGTAAAGAAAACAACATCGTATTGTTATACGGAACTCCATACCAATCCGCAAATGTTGTTGGTATTATAGGCTTAGGAGATCCGACAGTAACACCAAAATTAATGTAAGTGCCGCCTGTTTTATTTACCACAACTTCTCCCTGAGAAGCACCAGCATAAAGATTTAAGATTGGAATATCTTGATGGAAGTTAGAGCCAAGATCCCACACGTCAGATCCCATCAAAGCTAGATATTGCCCAATCGATTGTACATTAATAGTATCTTTACTAAGAATAAGCGATTGACCAGACTGTAACAGATTTGCAGCATCAATCACAACGCGCGCTGGTGGTTGCTGATGAATACCACTCGCATCAAATAAATCAAAAACTTCATACAAACAATTTAAAGTATCACCAAACGTAGAAATACCCATAAATTCTGTTAAAGCTGCAGCATATGACATTAACCATATGGTATAGTACGCTTGCAGTCCATCAACGCCTGCTTTCATTATAGAATCTGGCATTAAAAGTAATGGTACATAACTATAATAATTTAAAGCTGTCGACGTATTCTTTGTTGCATCTAACACACTTTGCCATAAGAATGTTTTCACAGATACTATTGAAGGATATAAAATCGAACTATTTGCAAGGCCTAAGTCCAACTGAGTACCGTTTAAACCATATCCTAACTGCTCTTTATTTATTTGTAATGTTACAAAGTAAGGCTGACCATTAAATTCTGCTAGATTAACTGCTTGCATACGATACATAGTATAATTTGATCCTGTTATAGCTCCCGATGTATCAAAATTTGTTATCAATAAATATTGAGCATTACTTGGCGCAGTATATGCGTTTTCCTGATTGTAAGCTAATGACCCTCCTTTAGATCCATACGCTGCATTAAGTTTAGCAGTAACAACACTTAACTGACCTGGCGTAACAACTTGTATAAATACGCTAGAATTAGCTACAGAGTCTTTAATTTCAATCGCATTACCAGACGCAGGTAAGTTTACAGATGTTGCCGATGTAGATGGTGACATTAAGGAAGCTGTATGCAGATAGTAATTACTTGCTCCAGTCGTCAAAGAACCAATCTGAGTAGATACAGTAGTTACAGGAGTAGTAGCCGATCCTGTAGATGAACCAGCAACAGAGGGAGCAATTTGATTAACTGTTAACGGGTCGCCAGTATTATTCTGTATCGCAACTATCACACCACTATCATATGCCGTTACAGAATTATCATTAATTTCTATTAAATTTTTTTCTGGATCTAAACCATATGAACACACAGATGCCAGTCGCGTTACTGTTTGATTAATATGAGTCTCTAAATATGATTGAATTGCTGATGAAACGTTTCTCAGAATAGGTTTTTTACTTAAAAATGTCTGCATTGATCCAAAGTGTGCAGTTGAAGGTTCAATCATACCTGCTGGCGCTGTTGCGTTAGTATAACCAGCAGAATTTCCTGCCATCACAGCAAGCATCGGCAACGTTGTTTTAGACCCACTTAATAAAGGACTTGCAAAAGATCCTGTTCCACCAGAAGCATTTGATGAACTTAAATCATCTGACCATGGCACATCGTTAACTACAGCTCCTAAAATATGTGCTATTCGCGCTCCAAAAAATTGCCCTGTCGGCAAAATAACTGGAGCATTAGCAGCTGTAGACCAATAAGCTAAAATATAATTTCCATCATCAGTATTTGAACACCAACCACAAGATGCATTAGCGTAATTATAATTTGTTGTAAGGCCTCCCAAATTTTGAAAGGCTGAAGTAGAATCACCTCCTGCAGGTGAATAACCTCCAATAGATGGTGTACCGATAGATTCTGTCATTGGAAAAATTATAGGAGGAATGCACGTATTACTATTATCAAATCCTTGTAACGATGAATTTCCAGTACGATAATCTGTCATCCAGCTTTTTTTTATAGTCGCAACATTGCTTACATATTGAGGTATAGTATTTGTAGGATCATTATGATGTAATGCTGCCCAACCTGCATATAAATACCCAAGAGCGTTATACAAATTATAAGTATTCTTGCCAAAGTCATTAATATCTTGCGCTCCAGCTGGAGCTATAACAGCTTTGTTATACACATTTAATCCTGGCGTCACGGTATATCGAACCAAATCCCCCATAGTGTAACCAGTCTGTAAAGGACCAAATAAATCTGTATAATACTGACAGTTAGATCCATAACCATGTAACTGAAGCCCTGACAAACTAAGGCCTAAAAACACATACAACTTAAAAAGACTCTTCATGAAGTTTCTCCCTTATCCATTTTTTATAAAAGTTTTATTTCAATCTATATAAAAAAAATTACCTTTCACAAGCTTTCCACCTTTTTCATCAAAAAATGAACGGCTTAATTATATAAAATTACACGTCCCTCTTGATTTCAGTCTAATTACGCGTACAATAGATATTATCTTGATTTATTCTTTGAATTTCTAATTTGTATGGAGATCCGCCTACAATAACATTACGTCGGACGGGGATGGCTGAAATGGTCGCCTGTCAGACATAGCGTAGCGACGGCTGAAAAGCGGTGATTCCTTCTTTGAATTTTTATATGTATGGAGAGATGGCTGAGTGGTCGAAAGCGGCGGTCTTGAAAACCGTTATCTCTTTACCGGGATCGTGGGTTCGAATCCCACTCTCTCCTCCACTTTTGTAGTGCAAAAGTGGAGGACAAGTCCTCACTTTAAATGACTTCTCTTTAACAACTGCCTTTGGCAGTAAATTTTTCAAACCCTATGTTTTACGTCTATATTCTTCAATCCATCAATTTTTCTGAGCAGACTTATGTTGGATACACCAACAATCTCAATAAACGATTAATTATTCATAATTCTGGATTATCTAATTACACTTCAATGTATATGCCATGGAAAATCATTACTTACACAGCTTTCACCGATCAACAAAAAGCAATTGAATTTGAAAGATATCTTAAAACAAGCTCTGGTAAAGTTCTGCTTAATCGAAGATTAATTTAATTACGACCCAAAGGGTCATAAAAGACCTTTAAAAAGTTCGACCTGTTATTCGTAGGCTTTGCGTAGAATAAATCCCACTCTCTCCTCCACTTTTGCAATGCAAAAGTGGAGGAGAAGTCCTCATTTTAAATGACTTCTCTTTTTACTTTGCGTCTTTGGCGCTTAATTTTTTTTAATCATTTCCTATCTGAGTACATGCCTACACAAATTTAAAAATTCATCCGAACTTAAACTTTGTAAAAATCTTGCAGGACCATTATCTTGACGCTCTTGCTCTTCAAAAATATCTACGCTTTTTTCGCCAAACAAAAACGTTCTTCGTACAGACTCAATCTTCCAATTTTGACCTTCACTTTTTCCTTCGCAACCAGCATGTTTCCCCAGTAACGCTAAACCAGCAATGCAAATATCACGCAACAGTTTTTCAAACGCAATTTTGCTCAGGCCCCATGCAATAGAAAGCCCGATAGCAAGCATGCCGTAGTTATGAACCACAATATCAAGCTCGCTCACGCAAAACGTATGAACATCTTTCATCTTAATATCAAAAACTTCTATCGATTCATGAACCTTACAGACAGACGTTACATATCGCACCTGACCGACTCCTGACAGAAGCGCCGTTCCCTGCTCAACATGCTTAGCTTTTATCCATTTGTGAGTTAGAGGTTGATAAAACTTTTGCCCAGTTACCGCAACAATAGAAACACCATCTATTTCAATGATCATGTATTTATGCCAAACGTACGATACTATTTGATCGATTTGAGCTACAGTCGCATTACCATCAGGCTTGATGGCGCAAACCCAATCATCAACTTTTAAATGTTCGACTTCACAGTAACCGGTCGGCACTCTGATCATTGTGCCTTTGGTAAATCCACCGAGCAACAGTACCGGACATGCCAAGAATGTGGCATAGAAAAACAGTTGAAACTTCATACCCTAATCCCCTAAAAAACAAATCTTCTTAAAACGACTGACTTAGACTTAGGGTACGAATTTTAATAGTTCATAACTATGAAAACAAAAAAAATGGGCCTTCTCGTAAAGAGAAAGCCCATTTTTATAAAACTATTTTCAAAAAACTTATTTCAAGAAAATTATTTCAAGTATTAAGCGTTGTGTCCGCCACTTTTGTTATCAGAATATGAACGTTTTGAGAAAGAAGTAGATGCATTGCTTCTACCTTTTCCTGAAAAACCGCCTGTAGTATCTCTGTTGAAACCGCTACCATATGTTGATCCTGAAGAGCGAGGTTTAAAGTTACGTTTAAAATCGCTTGATGAACCTTCTGATGATCTACCTTCTGATCTACGGCCTTCTGAGCGTCCACCGAATGAACGTTCACCGAACGAACGTTCTGATGGTTGACGATCTTCTGAGCGTGGGCTCTCTGAACGTCCGCCTTCAGATCTGCTTTCTGAACGACCTTCTGATGAACCTTCTGAGCGTCCACCAAATCTGCTGCCGCCGCTACGACCAAATGAACGACCTTCTGATGATCCGCCTTCAGAACGGCGACCTTCTGAGCGTCCACCAAATCTGCTGCTGCCGCCACGACCAAATGAACGACCTTCTGATGATGATCTTCCAGCGCCATAATTATCGTCTCTTGAACGATGATTTTGTTGCGGCTGATCACCAGTTTTCATAAAGCGTTCAATTGCACGCCACAATTTATCTTCTTTATTTGTAATAAAGTTGATCGCACAACCTTTAGCACCAGCACGAGCTGTACGGCCAATACGGTGAATGTAATCTTCTGGGCATTGTGGTAAATCGTGATTAATAACGTGTTGAATATGAGGAACGTCAAGTCCGCGAGCTGCAACGTCAGTTGCTACCAAGACACGGAATTTATTGTCACGGAATCCTTTGATAACAGAGTCACGTTTATTTTGACGTAAGTTACCATGGATAGCTTCAGCTTCGAAATTATCGCGATACAATCTATCAGCAATGTTTTTTGCATTTTGTTTTGTTTTCACAAAAATAACAACAGAACCTTCACGAGTATCAAGCTCTTTAATAAGCTGTTCATACTTTTCTGAATCCTGAATACGAATAGATTCTTGTTTGATAGATTCAACCGGCATCAAGCTTGATCCGATTTCAATACGTTCTGGGTTTGTTAAATATTTTGAAGCCATTTGCATAATGTTTTTAGGCATTGTTGCAGAGAACATCAATGTTTGAACTTTTGCTGGCAAATGTTCAACGATACTGTCGATTTGACGTCCAAATCCCATGTCAAGCATACGATCTGTTTCATCAAGTACTAAAAATGTTGTTTTTTCAAACGACACTGTTTGACGCTCTAAGTGATCATTGATACGACCAGGTGTACCGACAACGATACGTGGATTTCTTCTTAATTGACGATACTGATGAGGCATAGCTTCACCACCGATTAACAACGCTGTGTTAATAGTGCTTTTTTTGCCTAAAACTTGTTGTATAGCCGCTAAAACTTGCACTGCAAGTTCACGTGTTGGTGTCAACACAAGCGCGCCTTGGATTTCGTTGTTAAGAAGTTTTGATACTAAAGGAATAGCAAAAGCACCCGTTTTACCGGTTCCTGTTTGCGCTGATCCTAAAATATCTTTGCCTTCTAAGGCTAATGGAATTGCTTGTACTTGAATCGGCGTTGGAGTTACGAACCCCATTGCTGTAAGTGATTCAAGAAGCTGAGGCGATAAGCCTTTAAATTGTGTGAAATCTGTCATTTTTGATTCCCTATGATTAAGAGGATTATTATGTTTATCACAGCAATATCCCACTCAATAACACAGGCTGACAGCACGATTTGGAAAAAATCTGTCACCAACAAAGACACCCGATATCCTAACTGCTAAAACATCCGAGATGTCAGCATCGATTTGATTATTTGAATTTGGTTAGGTTTCCGAAACTTTATTGAAAAAGGCCATAAATTCTATGAATCTAGAAGGCCTAAGCGTTTTATTCAAGGGAATATAAACTATATAAATACAGGATACAGGACCCACAGATAATTGCAAGTGGAAGGGCCTATTAAAAAGGCTTTTTTAGACTTTTTAGTATATTTCGATCAGTTACGAAGTAAAGCAATGACGCCCCTAGATTTAAATAACCCGTTTTCCGCAGCATTCAACCATCAAATCGGTAAATTGAAGGCAGGTAAGGCACAAAGTTTCAAAGCGTCCCGTATGTAAAGAAAAGTACCAACCATGCACAGATACCTTTTTTGCTCGTACACGGCTAGCCACAATTTCATGCGACAATAAATTCTGGCAGGAAAGTAGAAGGTTGAGCTTTTCAAATTCGTCGGCATTGTCTTTATCGTATGGCTTATTTAAAGATTTTTTCAAATCTTCTTCTCGTTTAGAGTATTCAATCGGCACAGCGCCAAAACTATGCAACGTGTCGCATGCAAGCATCTGCACTCCAGCGCAATGCTGATGACCCATAACAATAACATCTTCCACTTCAAAGCCGCACAGAGCAACTTCAAGAGCAATCAGAATTGAGTTTGGTCCGTCACTGCGATGCGGCACCACGTTGGCTACGTTACGCTCAACAAAAATATCTCCAGGCTGTGCAGACACAATCAATGCTGGATCAACGCGTGAATCACAACAAGCAATAAACATTACGTTGGGATTTTGTTGTTTAAATAAATCTTGGTATGATGATTTTTTTTCAAAATAATGCTCAAAGAATTTGTAATATCCATCAACAATTTTTTTCATATAAATTCCCCCTACGATTAAAATTATTACTATTCCTTTTTCACCTACCCCTCGATACACCAGTCGTTTGCTACACAAACGCCAGGCACTCGGGGCGAACGACGAAAAAACTTATTATATCCAGCGTTCGTACAAATCAAACCTACAGATACTATCACCCACCCGCCGTTCGTCCCGAGTGTTTTGCGTAAGCAAAATGTATCGAGGAATAAAAAAAGCTTAAAACATTTTTGAAAGCATTAGCAACAGCCGCGTCCTCGACTCTGCTTTTCTTTTTCATTTTCTTCTGCCAAAACATGGAGCAGCTCAAGTTGAGCAATCCATGATTTTAAAGCTTGCGCAGAAATTGTTTTCTTAAAAAAAATCTGATTTTGGTAACGAATTTCAATTGAAAAATTACCAAAAAAATCACCGTACAGAGCAACACAATCTAAAAAAGAAAAAAGCTGCTGATCTTTATTTAAAATCAGCTCAAATCCTTTGCGTAAATTATCAAGCTCGCACACGGCAACAGAATTTTTTATCACAACAGTTTGACCTTGCACGTGAAAAACAAGTGATACCTTGTCGCAACAAACGATGGTTTCAAGAGTGCTTACAGGCGAAATAATATTAAGCTGTTCCTGCTCGCTCAACCACAATGAAAGAATTTGATTCATGAAAAATACCTAATCAACAGAAATTTATTAATTGATAACATTTAATCTATAAGTTTTAACAATCTAAAAAAGTGCCTTTTTTCTACAGGGATACCTTGACGATCTTTAAGGCGAATTGTTTTATTTAAGTGATACTGTTTCAACAATTCATCATACGAAGCAACGCCTTCAAAGCACTCACCTACCGTAAAACGATGTACACAACCGTAACCACTTTTATATCCTCGAGCTTCAATAACTTCATTGCGTTTAACGTTGCCAACGATCATGACATGACCTTGCATCCAAATAAGATCGCCCTCTTCAAGCCGCTCATTTTTTACCAAAGCTCTTTTGCTACGTTCTATAATCGAAGTAGTTTTCCAGGGAAATTCTATGCCAGCAATCTGCGTCATTCTCATCACAAACTCTGAACAATCATACCCGCAGTATGGATCATTTTTACCATCCCTGTTCCAAGAGCCATCTTGGCTATAAAAACTAAAGTCCGTGTAAGGCACAACAAAACTACTTCCACCCCACACATAAGGAATAACATGGCTTTCATTGTTGTGGCCTTGACCACTTTGCTCTACTCTATCGATTAATTCATTAATAATTTTAACAAAAAGTTTTCGAGCTGCGCGTGGATGTTTTTTCGTTTCAACTAAAGCATTTTTACGAGGAATAAAATCAATCATTGCTGTGTTATTTATGAAGTCAGCTACTTTTACAGCGTAAGCAATTGCAGTATCATGCTCAGGATCTCGTTTAAAACGCGTCCCTACTGAAAATGATTTCCATGGATAAACAAGAACAATTGTCGGCTCTTGTGCGTACTTAAGGTGAGGTATCGTTTGCAAAACTTCACTGTCAAGATCTTGAAGTAACGCTATATCTTTTTTATAAGCCCAAAAAGTATTTAATTTTTCTTGAGTGTCACGGTGATATCCGTATACAGCATTTTTGCAAACTACTTTAACAGACTCATCTTGCTCCTCAATTACAGTAACTATTTCATTAAACAAACCTTGATGAGCCCTTAAGCAAGGCTTGCTGTCACCGCATACAGCCGGACTATTTGGAGGTGGAAAACTACTGTTCATTTCAATGACTGGATCTTTTACAACTGCATTTCCATAAAAAAAAGATTCATCCACTGATGCTTGAGCATTGGTAGCAACGAATACAAATAAGAAAAAAAGGAAACGCGAGGCAACAAGTCGCGAGGCAACAAGTTTTGATAAAAAATTGTTGGAATTATAATGTCTCAAAAGTGCCCCCTTTCTAAATATTTCTAAAATTAAATTTTGTTTCTAACATTAACTTTATCATTGATTACATTTTAAGCACAATGATTTGCATGCATATGGGCAGAATACAGGGCCAAGAAAGAGAATAGATTTTGTGATATTTGACAAAGGGTATAATTGTTTATTAATATTGCCAACAGATTCTATTTTGTCCCAATATCTTATAAAAAGGAGATTTGTTATGATGCCTCTAAACCCTATTATTGCAGCTGCTGTAGCTGACATGGCTGTTGGTATGTTCTGGTACTCAGACTATGCTTTTGGTCCATTGTGGAAAAAAATCCACGGCAAACCTAATATAGAAAAAGATCTTTACCAACGCGTAGCAATTCAAGCTGTTTCTTCAGTTGTATTTGCAACAGCTGTTTACATCGCAATCATGACGTTCCAAAAAACACAAGGCGCTTATTCTCAAGAAATGTTTACTAAATATTTCTCATGGTTCTTAACAGAAAAAACAGTAAACACTGAATTAATGTCATCAATGAAAGCAGCTGGCTTTATTTGGCTTGGTTTATTCGTTCCTTCTTACCTTTCATGCGCAGCTTGGACATCTGCTCCAGCTTGGACAAAATTTGCAATCAAATCAGGTTGCAAACTTGCTCAATTATTGGCAATCGCTGCTATTCTTGCATCACTTGCATAAAAAGCAATTTTCTCAGCAAAAAAGCCGGAAGTTTATTCCGGCTTTTTTCATGTCTAAATGTTTAAGGAAATGTTTAAGGAATGGTTCCCCGTTCAAGCCGGGGATAATTTAAATTTATTTGTAAATTTAAATTAATTATTTCTTACGCTGCTCACCAAATAATTGGAGAAGATAGATAAAAATATTAATCAAATTAAGATACAAACCAATCGCTCCCATCAACGCAAATTTTCCAGCGTCTTCTGGCGATGCTAAAACTTGTTGGCTAAGTTTTTTTAAATTTTGAACATCGTATGCAATAAGCATTGCAAAAATACCGACACCAAAACTTGAAATCACCATGTTGAAAGCAGAGCTTTGGACAAACATGTTAATAATATTTGCAACGATTAAACCAATAAGTCCCATAAAGAGTAAATTACCCATTGATGAGAGATCAGCATTCGTAACCCAGCCATAAACAGCCATAACAGCAAACATAATTGCTGCAATTAAAAACACATAAAAAACTGACGCTGCTGTATATTGATACAAAATTGGAGAAAGAGCTATTCCTTCAAGTGCACAAAAGACTATGAACAATGCACCCATAGTTGCGTAGCTTAAGCGAGCAAAATTATAAGACATGTACATAATGATACCAATTGAAGCAAATAAAACTCCCAGCACGATCAACCAGTTTGACATCAAAGCGCGCATTAATTGAGGATTTACTTCTGGAGAGAGATAGTAAGAGACAGCGGCCGTCACCGCAAGACCTGCGCACATCCAACCGTAGACTTTATTCATAAAGCCATGTGCCATTGAGCCATAGTGACCTTGATTATTGTAGTTCATTTTTTGATTCCTTTCATGATATGAAACAGATAAAAATCTATCAGATACTTATTTTTTAAACATTTTACTATATTCTTTTTAAGAGATAAAGACAAACTATGGACTCTTGGCAGTCATTGTAGTAAAACAAGTAGCAAGAATAAATATTGCCATTTTCAGACTCTTTAAAAAAAGGAAAAAAATGAAACACCTGCAATCACAAAAACCCTTGCTGCTCCTAGCAGCTTTTACCACGTTTTTATGCTGGAACGGGTCTACGATGGACTCCAATGGCAAAGACAAACGCCCAGACACAAACTTTTACGGAACCATTGAAGATCATAGCGCAAAATTTGATGCAGAAGATATTTTAATCGGTGGAAAATACGAACAAATTCCCGTATACCAAACCATTAAAGATTATAAAAAGCCAACGGAGAAGGATGCTGGCAGTAAATCAGAAATCGATCCAAAACAAAACAAAACGTTTTTAGATTTGCATGAAATTACATCAATAGAACTGCTTGACCCTGAGCATCCAACATCATCAGAAATAGAAATCAACAACAGAAAATATATTGAAATTATCGTAACATCTATCAACGGCAATAAACAAAATTATTTAGTTGAAACCTCACGAGAAATTTCATGCTTGAAAATCGACAAGGGTCTCAGTAAAGATCAAAATCAAATACTTGAAGAGCGTAAACTCAATATAATTCACGTCAGAAATCTTACCATCAAAGGCTACAAATCAGCAAAAGATGCAAAGCATATAAGACGTGGCGAAGATGACTCACAAGATATAAAAAAAGCCGACGTTGCAAGCGCTACAGAAAAAACGCTTGACCAAATGGAAGAAAAAGTAAAAAATTTAAAGCAGGAAGATCCTTCCAGCTATGAAATGTTTAAAAGCTCTATGCTTTCGTTACTGAAATCATTGCGCCAACAGCTACAAACAATGCTCAATATGTTAAAAAACTAAAGCAAAATAATCCAAAAGGAGCGCTCACATGCCCGTTACAATTACAAAAGATAATTTCGAAAAAGAAATAAAACAATACGATAAACCAGTAGTCATCGATGTGTATGCTACTTGGTGTGGTCCATGCCAACAAATGAAACCTATTTTTACAGAGCTTGCAGGTGAATTTGCAGGACGTTGCAAATTTGCAGCACTCAACGTTGATGAAGTCAGAGACTTGTCAATTATGTTTGGTGTAACCTCAGTTCCAACATTTGTTTTTTATAACAATGGTGAAATACATTCTAAAGAAACCGGTTACATGAGCAAAGAAGCTCTAAAATCTCGGGTTGAAGAATTTATTGCTTCTGTGTAAAGCAAAAAAAGAAAAGGGGACAGTTTTAAAGCTGTCCCTTTTATTTTTTAAGTAATTTATTTTAATTAATTTCTACCGTCAGAAATTCTATCACACACAGTCTCGACAAAAGCACCATTTATATCATAACTTGAAACAGTCACAAAAACCTCACCATCTTGTCTATCAAACGTTAAGCTTACGCTGTCGCCAGGATTAATTTTTACACCTCCAGACTGCACAGCTTCGATCAAAGCTTCTCGCGCAACTTCAGCATCATTATCTTCTGCAGGCGTCAATGGTCTACCCTCAGAATTATTTTCAAAGACTGAACGGTAATAAAATACAGGAGCCGAAAAAACATCTACTCTCTCAGGCCGTACAGTTTCTTGCAATGCTGATTGAGCAACTTCAGCATCATTATCTTCTGCTTGTACATGTTCTTCCTGAATTTGCCCTCCCTCCGGAGCTAGCTGATCATGAAATACAGGAACATCTACATCATGTCGCCCATTGCTCAATTGCCCAATTTCTGATGCGCTCAAAAATTGACAAAATATAGCTGAAAGAATAAAAGACATGAAAATTATTTTATTTTTCATAACACTCCTCATAATAAAAAAATATCTTTAAATAAATAGCCGTTAATCTAAATGGCTACAGGCAAACTATGTATACTAAACGGTTACTCATTTTCGCAGTCACGTTTATCGTCACCGTTAGATGGAGGTAGAGCCGAAGGTGCAATCTTTACTTCTGTTTTTGGAAAATAACGATCTAGGTCTATAAAAGAAACAGGTTTTCCACTCTTTAAAAGAACCACACTAACTTCTTGCTGAGAAATCATTAATTCAACAGTCCTTCCTGATCCAATCTCTAAATTTCCAGAATCTACAGCTACTTGCAATCTTGATCGTACATCTTTAATAAAAGTTAGACTTTTAAAAGAAGAAGGATTAACGAGATGCACAGTCACCAGTGACGCATCAAACTCAGCTGAGCCGCTTGATTGCCCGTTCTGGCCAGCGCTCAAGAACTGACACGATAAAATCGAAAGAACAAAAGAAAACTTAATTATTTTATTTTTCATAAAACCCCTAATAAGAAAAAAAACACTTCTCAAAGGTTATCATAAAATCATAAAAAGGCTACTCCTGAGCCATTTTTTAACCATTAAAGCTCTTGCAAAACTTACGCTTTTATATTTTTGACAAAAAAACAGGAACCATTTTTTAAACGATTCCTGTAAGTTAAAATAGCTTGATCAATTCACTTTTCAAAATTCTCTTTAGAAATCATCGCATACATGATCATATGATTTTGCTTGTTTGTCCCAATGCATAAGCGTTTCTTTTGGAATAACTTTATGAATACTTACTTTGTAATTTTTCATAAAGTCTTCATATGTCATAAATCCTGGTTTTCTTGCTGCATCATCTACATTAAACCATGGATAAAGTGGACTTATTTCAAATATAATATTGCCACTTTTATCGTTATAAAACCAACTTGTATAAAAGGGTTGTCTGCCCTTATTACTGTTGCTCTCAAAAAAATACTTATCTATTACGTCAGTATTTTTTATTACATCTTGGCAGTATTGATTGTATTCAAATCCCGGATCTCTCCGTTTATCATTATCAAAGAATAGCTTATTGTTTAATAAATCATCAAATCCTTCAAATCCAAAAACACCGTTAAATGTTTCTGCTTCTGTAGATCCGAATCGTATAGTCAATCCTTTTTCTTCATCAACATAATCAACATCACACTCAGCACACACTGCACAATCACCCTTTTTAATGGTTTCCGGGATAACATGAATATACTGTTTAGCTGTAATCATAAATTTGATTGGATTCATTTTATTATCTTTCCTGATTTGTTCATAAAAACCTGCTGACTTTAAGGTGTTTTCAATAGTACAATAAACGTACAGGAACCATTTTTAAACGATTCCCGTAAGTTAAAATATCTTGGTTTTTAAAATTATTAATAAATCCAGTAAAACCAGATAGCAAGTGCTGTAAGTAAGGCTGCCAGATCAACAAACACTAGAAAGTTAAGTTCATTTTTTTGAAACTTCTGATAATACTCTATGCCCTTTATCGTAAACAAAGAAAGTACCATTGCAATCCAAGTGTGCATTTCTTGATTTAACATTTCTGTCCCAACATATAAACTTTTATATAATGCATTAGAGCTATTGAACACAGCCCTAAAAAGTACAATTCATACCAATACCACATGTAAAATCCCTTACTCATTATCCTGATAAAACTTATATTCATGCGTCATCAATAAAGCAAACACCTCTTCTTGAGGTTTGTTCATATACCGAAGCATTACTATGACATTTGGCCCAAGCTTTGCAAAAGGAGATTGATGTTTAACTTCAGCATCAGCAGTAAGAAACATCATAATGCCTGTAAGCGATGGCTTAAAATCAACTTTAATAACATGATCCCATGGGATGTATGTATACCGCTGAGCATAATTAAAAATCAAACCATCATCTTGTATTTGAATAATTGGCTCTTTTTGCATAGCTACTTGAAAGAAAAACAGTAATTCCTCAGCCCATTTAAACATTACATAAAAGTAGACCGATACCCCTACCGCTTTAAAAAAAGAAAAATCATGCAAAACAGCATGTAAATAAAAATAGATCGAAAAAAATAAAACTGCTAAAAAAAATATCCATGCCGGAATAAACAGTCGATAAATCTTAAAAGAATCTACATATATTTTTGTTATCATTTTTCATTCCAATATCTAAAACTTGAAAGATTTTTACTGCTTATTGTTTCATTTAAAACACTCTGTCTTTAGTCTTTTTAATAGTACAGCAACGTAATCAAACTTCAACCAACAAGTTAGGTTTGCTGAGCAAAATTATAAATAAAAAAACGAAAAAAACTCTTTGCTAAAGCAAATTACATGCCTTAAAAAAGGGCTGATCACGGCTAGCAAAAAACAATGAAATTAATTTAAAAATTATCTTAACAATACTTTATATCTTGAAAATGAGTGAAATAATTTTTGATTCATTCCGCCCTTCTTCATTTCAACCTATTCTTCCTACCAATACGTAGAACAAACCATCTATTAATAAGCCTTTTATTATATTATTATGTAAAACAAATATCATAAATATATAACCCCAAAACCGTTTAGGATTTAAAAATGAAAACAATCAAAATTGGCTGTGAAATTTTTTTAATACAAAACAATGCTGCCTTGCTTGGAAAAAGAAAAAATTGTTATGGCGAAGGAACATGGGGCTTGCCTGGAGGTCATCTAGAAGTAGGTGAATCAATTCTAGATTGCGCAAAACGAGAATTGAAAGAAGAGCTCGGAATTGAAGGATTAAATTTAAAATTAATTTCTATCGTAGATAACATTGATGAGCGAGGACATTACGTTCACATGTCATTCCTGCTGCAAAAATTTCTCGGCGAAATACAATGCATGGAACCAGATCTTTGTTATGAATGGAAATTTTTCGATCTTTCTTCTTTACCACAAGATCTTTTTAAGCCCCATAAAAAAATATTTAAAAATTATTTTAACAATACGTTATATCTTGAAAATGAGTAAAACATGAACAATGTTAACACGTTTGTTACTACAGCATTATTATCCGTAGCTGTATTGCAAGACATAAACGCTATGCACACCATCCCAATATCACATCGAACATCACAAGCATTGATCGCTACAACAGGGCTTAGAAGATTTAGCGCACAAGCAACAATAAATAATTGTAAATCTCCAGAAACTGTCGACTTTAATATCAATGGTATTTGCAATTTAAATTGTAAATGGTGCTGGGGACCAGCACATGATGCAAAAGAGGATGTAACGCTCAGCGAATGGAAAAATTTAGCCTATAATCTCAAAAAATTAGGCACTAAGAATATAGTTTTTACAGGCGGGGAAACGCTACTCAAAAAAGAACTGCCTGAATTAGCGCGATATATTAATACTGAATTGGAATTACGCACAACATTATCAAGTAATGGTTTGTTACTCGTTAAAAGAGGTCCTTCGGTATTGCCCTATATTAACGATCTTGGTTTACCATTAGATGGCCATACAATTAAAGTCAACTCAACTATGAGAAAAGGCACGATTCTCCATTTTTCCAAAGTCTTAGCTGCAATTAAATTTGTACAAAATGTTTTTCCAAATATAAAGCTTACCGTAAGAACAGTTGCCGCAATGCCAAATTTAGATTCTGTCCCGCTAATAGGAAAAACAATGTTAGAATCCGGCATAGATCCAAAAACATTGCGCTGGAAAATATATCAAGTGAGCCCAGTTGGACCTCGTAAAGAAGATATTTTAAATAGTGACTTATTAATCACACGAAAGGATTTTGATGAAACGATAGAAATAACAAAAAAAATGAATCCCTTATTTACTATTGATGCACAGCCATACGAAAGATCATTTGGTCGCTATTTCCATGTGTTTCCAGACGGCAAAAGCCACATCGTAACACAAGGAACAGATGGATTACCATTAGAAGTACCTATGGGAAATATAGTTAAAGATTTTGATAAAGTAATAAAAAATGTAAATGAAGTATTTAATTTTGACCAAAACTGCAAACACGGAAGCATTTAACATGAAAAAGATAATATTTTCAATATGTTTAACATTAATTGTCCCACCATTAAAAGCAAATTTTGATAACAAACAAAAAGAAGAAATCTTATCTCAATTATCAAAAGAACGATATTTCCCTTATCAGGATATTATTATAAACAATGAAATGATTAGCAAAGGAGTTGGCCCAGACTGTCAATCTCGTTATGACGCTATTAACAAAGTAATTAATAAATACCAAAGACCTATTAAAGTTTTGGATATTGGAGCAAGCAACGGATATTTTAGCTTAAGAATTGCGCATGATTATAATGCTTTATGTGTTATGTCTGATGTATCAGATAGATTGCGTACTATTTGTGAATTAAACGATCAAGTTTCAAGTATTATTTACTTAAAAAAAGAGCTTTCATTAAAAGACTTAGAAGATCTTTGTAACGCCGAACACTTTGATGTTATATTAGCTCTCAATGTTGTACATCATATGGAGCCTTGGAAAGAAATATTAGATATTATCTTTCAACTAGGAGATACAATAATCATTGAAACTCCTCCTGCAAATGATGATCGCGTAAAAGATTTACCAAGCATTCCTCTTATAGAGCATTATTTATTAAATAAAGCTGATGGTCGAGTTATAACAGAAACACCTCGAGCTGCCGCTAATAACTTTGACCAAATAATTGTGTTAGATAGTAAGACTGATCATTTAAACCAAAAAGAATATACGCCTAATGCCTATGCTAAAATGTTTTGCTTTGAAAATATAAAAGAGTCGTCAAACAAACCGTCATTTAAATTAAGTACATTTCACTTATTGAATGGTGTGTTCCCATCTATCAGTGAATTTGATAAACAAACAGATACTATAATTCTGCAATAAATCTTCTTTTGTTTTTTAATAAAAATAAAAAACATTATTCTTGCTTAAGTTTTAGATTGTCCTAGATAGATTAAATGCCTATCTAGGACAATCCATTAAATAATTTCTAATTCTGTCTTGCATAACCAAAAAACATTAGTTTGCCAATCCGCAGAACCAAAGCATCTTTTTCAAAAATGTTGAATTTACCAAAAAATATGTTTTATCATGAAACGCAAAAGGAAACTGTTAATGCTGGATCCCCGATCGTAGTCGAGGACGATATTCGTGTTTTATGAAAGGCTTATCTATGAAACGTACAAACTTTCTGTCCATGCTGTTATTTTTTGCAGCAGCTCCAGCTCTCATGCTGCCAGCACAACCAAAGGCTAAAGCAAAAGCTACCCCTACTAAAACAGCTCAACCCTCTTCCTGCCTGAACAACCCTGCTGTGCCCTACGCAGAGCAGCTCAAAGCTGCAGTAGCAACTCTGCCGAAACAGCAGCAACAAGAAATCGAAAACTTATGGTGCAGCCTGTATGCTGGGTACCTGGCACAATCAAAAGCTCCAGCAACAGCCACACCTCAAGCTGTAGCATCAAGTCCAGAGATTGCTAGCGCCTACAAAGCGATTGTTCAAGAGCAACTTTTTGATCGAATGCTAGCGTACCTAAACCCTAAAACTTTTCCAAAACTGCTTAATGATCCTCAGGGCACTGTACATACAAATTACGCAACGCAGCACCTACGCCAAGCCTTAACCCGTTTAGCATCGATATCCAAGATCGTTGAAACTAAAGATGCTCCACAGATCGAATTTACTGGCGACAATCGCGACCTTGGGATCATCGTCAATATTCAAAACAACACCAATGCTGAATTTTCAATTTCTCAAACTTCCTTAGATGGCAAAACCTCTGTGCAAATCGGCCAACTCAATCATGGACTCAATGAAGTTAATCTGCACACAGCTGCTCTTCAAAGCCCTGTCAGCTCAAAAAAGGAAGCTACTCCACAACCTTCAAACTTTTCATTTGAAATTACAGAGTCAGGAGCTGAAAATCCGATCAATATTTCCATTAAAATGATGTCGGGCGTAGAATTTTTAACATTTTTAAAAACTCTACCTCGTGATAAAAAAGCAATAGAAAAAGACACGTTTGAAATGAACGGACTGCCAACAAGCCCGCAGTATTTAGCAAGCCCAAAAGATTGGTACTTGGTTTTAATTCAAAATCCAACACCTGCAACAGCTGCTGAGCGCGATCCTAACCAACGCGTTCAAGCAATCAATATTTCAAAATTGACTGGTCCATACTTGCTCTCCATGCAAATTAATAATGAGATGATTACTCAAAATACATCGGCTTATGCAAATAAACCATCCGTAACAGATGTATATCAACCATCTTCTACTTTTCTTGAATGGCAAGTTGCTGCTACACAAAAAAAATTACTTGAACAAGCTCAACAAACTATTAATCAACCACAACAACTTAATGTATATCAGCCATCATTTACCTTGATGCAATCATTGACGAACGACAAAAATATCCTGCCCGCACTTCCTATGCTCATTTTGCCCCAATTTTTATACAATCTGCCAGAAATGCAGGCATCTTGGATGCTCATGATAACTTCCTATCTTTCTGTTGCCACTAAATTTGAGTTTTTCAAAAAAGCAAAATTAGGAAATACTTTTGAGTACTTTGAACAGTTAGGTTGTTTTGGTGTTAATAATAAATATGCATTTTTTATAGATTTATATAATCGTTATGAGCCTGGTTATACTTTGTATAATGCTTTTTGGTTGATGTCACATGCAATTTATGAAACAGACTTAAAAAGTTGTTCCGACATTCCACAATTATATACAGCTCAAGATTCTTACGGCCATTTTGTTGTAAATGAACATAACTTTTATTTTATTAATTTTTTAGCTATTTTTACGCCGAAGATTGATAAAGTCGGCAATAAAAATATTTTTGAAAAGAATGGATTTAATCAAACATATGCCTATCCGTTAAATCAGCTTTATTCTTTTGTAATCAATGCTTTAAGAGATGATACTAAAGAAGGAATTTTTGCAACCTTGCATCAACCAAGGGCTGGAGCTTATCAATTAACATGGAGAAATAAAAGCAATAAAATATTGTCTTCGCAATATTTATATTTGGATAGTCAGTTAGCAAATTTACAGATCTCATTTATCAACCAAGTCGAAAATTGGATCGGATCTTCGGTGCCTGCCGAATTAATTCGACTACAACCAGGCAAAACTACGCATTTTAAGGTGACGTATGAATTTAGCCCTAACAACAATAAACATATTCTACTTGCTCAACCAACCTCAGCAATAGATAAACAACAAGTCTTTTTGCCATTACAATTTACAGAATTTCCGATTCGAGAACTTTATATTAATGTTTTTCGGGAGCTTAATATTGTTCCATACACCCACTGTTCAATTATTAAAGACGGAGTTTTGCCGACACCGCTTGAGAATTTGAGCGTAGAAGATTGGAGGAGCGGTATTTACATGGTACCAGGAATTGAAAACAATGATCATTTGACATTAGATAAACCTGGAGCGTTAACATTATTGTTTTATAAAGCAAATAAAACCTTTTTAGGAGAAATGACCATTCCTGGATTAATCAATAACGGTCCTGATACGGGTATTCCGCATCCAGCAAGTATCTACGATGTGCATTTAACTAAATATAATTGCCAAGTTTATCTATATTTATCTACAGGGATATTTTTACAATACAATCAAGCAAGCTAATTTTGATGCTGCCCCCAATTTCGGTCAAGACTTTAAGCAAAAAACAATCTCCTTGGTCGAAAAATGGCTGTAGTTAGCCATTTTTTATGAAAAAGTGTTCCTTTTGTTGCTAAATATTTGATATACTTATTTTTATCTACAAACAATCCAAAATGGGGGATTTATGGGTCAGATAAAAATTCATGATTTTATTGGTTATTTTATACAGCGAGCAAATATCAATAGTATTTTGATGGATGATTTTATCAGAGAATTAGAAAATAATCTTTTTGAACTAAAAATCATGCAATTGACAATTCAATCATTTCAAGCAGATCAGTTATTAAGTTTTGATGCTTTGGTTGGTGATTGGAAATGTCAAACACGAGCATCGATGATAATTGATCTTGCTGATAAGAAAAAAGCAATAAATTCAATATTGTCTGATGAGCTAATAATGATTAATCAAATGTTTGATAGAACGCAACAACGCTTAGATGAAATTAAAAATTATTCACATATAGAGCGCCAAGAATTAAGACAGGTTCTCAAGGGGCGCTATGTGTCGGATATCATGAAAACATATCATATTGATTATGTGCCATCAAAAGAGTTAAGCTTTTTAAGTTTATGCTTTTTAATAACGGCAAAAAATTCAATTTTACCTGTTTTCTCTCTGCACAAGGTAAGCGTGAACAAAATGAAATTTTTGATTAATACTGTAAAAAAAATGCTGTGTAAGCTTTCAATTGAGTATGAACAAAAAGTAGCGACAATATATGGATCCGAAGAGGATCAAATAGCTATTCAACAAATTGAATCCCAGCATGTTCAACAGATGACCGCATTATTTGTTGGATTTCGATCAATATTAAAAAAAATGGAAAATCAGCAACAATCGTTTGTTATCCATGCTACCATTTTTTGTGAATGTGGCGGTGTTCAAAAAACAGAACTGTTATATTTCAACTTTATTGATCATGATTGGAAAGGCTTGCCAATCCCAGATAAACTAAGTCAGGCCGTGATGGTTATTCAAGCATATCAATTTCTAGGATCGCTAGCAAAATTGCAAACTATTTTAGGCGAAGTATCGCCACATGATCCGTTAATAGGCTTTGCACCAGAACATTTGCATGTTTGTTCTTGCCTGCAACCAACAGTTCATACAACGATCAAATCAACGAAAGAGGCTTTGATGGCTTTTTTTGCACAGCATCCACAATTTACGAATGGTGCACCTATAGATTTTGAAGGCTTAGGGCTGATGGATTCTGATTTAAAACGGGAATATGATTATTTATTAACATTGCCAGGATTTAGCATTCATGACATGTCTCATCTTTGCATTCGCCACATGTATGCAGCAACGCTACAAGAGGTGGTGCAAGAGTCTCGCAAACAGCGCGCAATTTTGAGGTCAACAGACGTCAAGACGTCAAAAGCCTAACGAGTGATGTAAACTTTTGCGGCATTGGTCCAGACCACTTGAAATAAAACCGCCTGCAGACACAGTGCAAGCGTTAAAAAGTGGAATTTTATATTATAAATATCGCCATATATTTACACATCTTTTTCACAAATATTGAATTCTGCAAAAAGTATGTTTTATCATGAAACGCAAACTGTTTTTTATGAAAGGCTTATCTATGAAACGTACAAACTTTCTGTCCATGCTCTTATTTTTTGCAGCAGCTCCAGCTCTCATGCTACCAGTGCTACCAAAAGCTACCCCTACTAAAACAGTTCAACCATCTTCCTGCCTGAACAACCCTGCTGTGCCCTACGCGGCACAACTCAAAGCTGCAGTTGCAACCCTGCCGAAACAGCAGCAGCAAGAAATCGAAACCCTCTGGTGCAGCCTGTACAGCGCATACCAGGCTCAATCAAAATCTCCAGTTACCACACCTCAAGCTGTAGCATCAAGTCCAGAGATTGCTAGCGCCTACAAAGCGATTGTTCAAGAGCAACTTTTTGATCGAATGCTGGCGTACCTAAATCCTAAAACTTTCCCTAAACTGCTCAATGATCCTCAAGGCACCGTACATACCAATTACGCAACGCAGCACCTGCGCCAAGCCTTAACCCGTTTAGCATCGATATCCAAGATCATTGAAACTAAAGATGCTCCACAGATCGAATTTATTGGCGACAATCGCGACCTTGGGATCATCGTCAATATTCAAAATAACACCAATGCTGAATTTTCAATTTCTCAAACTTCTTTAGATGGAAAGACCTCGGTACAAATCGGCCAACTCAACCATGGACTCAATGAAGTTAATCTGCACACTGCAGCACTTCAAAGACCTGCAAACTCAAAAGCAGCCGCTACTTCACAACCTTCAAACTTTTCATTTGAAATTACGCAGTCTGAAGCAGAAAGTCCGATTACTATTTCGATTAAAATGATGTCTGGCCAAGAATTTTTAACATTTTTAAAAACTCTACCTCGTGGTAAAAAAGCAATAGAAAAAGACACGTTTGAAATGAACGGACTGCCAACAAGCCCTGAATATTTAGCAAGCCCAAAAGATTGGTATTTGGTTTTAATTCAAAATCCAACGCCTGCAACAGCTGCAGAGCGAGATCCTAATCAACGCATTCAAGCAATTAATATTTCAAAATTAACTGGCCCATACTTGCTCACCATGCAAATCAATCAGCAAGATATTGAAATCAAATCAAGCAATGTCGATGAAACTGATTCAACTAAGACTATTTTCCAACCATCAATTACCAACGTCCAAATTATGAAAAATGCAACGACGCCAACATTAACTCTGCCGCTGCTGATCTTGCCTCAATTTTTATGGAAACTGCCTACAGCGCAAACACTGTGGATGATCATGAGCACAACACAGCTTGCACTTTATTCTAATTTTAAATTCTTTGGAAAAGATAGTTTCGGTGATGCTTTTACTTACTTTAAAAATCTAAGCTGCTTTGATAACCAAAATCGTTATGCCTTTTTTATCAGCCTTACTAATACTTTTTTACCTGATTACGTCATATATAATGCGCCATGGTTAATGGCCAGCGCTATCTATGAAACAAATTTATCAAATTGTTCTGATATCCCACTAATATACACCGGTCAAGATGCTTATGGACATATTGTAGTTAATCAACATAATTTTTATTATATAAATTTTTTAGCAATTTTTACTCCTCAAATTGCTCAAACCGAAACTCAAACATTTTTTAATGAAAAAGGATTTAACATCGCTTATGCTTACCCATTAAGTCAGCTATATTCTTTTATAGTCAATGCTCTTGCAACTGATATAAAAGAAGGAATATTTGGAGCTCTTACAGAAATAACTACTGGTGTATATCAATTAACTTGGACCAATAAAAAAAATAAAGTTATCACATCTCAAGTGCTATACCTAAATGCTCCAATTTCAAACGTTGAAATCTCCTTTGTAAATCAAACAACTAATTGGGTTGGATCCTCTGTTCCAACGCAACTGATTCAATTAACGCCAGGCACAACAACTCACTTTAAAGTAACCTATGAATTTAGCCCTGCAAACAGTAAACATATTTTACTTGCTCAAGCCACATCACCTATTGATAAACAAGCAGTGTTTCTTCCTTTACAATTTACAAAGTACCCTATAAATGAACTGTATGTTGATACTTTTAATACTTTTAACGTCAAACCCTATACTCGATGCTACATTGTTAAAAATGGAATTTTGCCAGAACCTTTAGCAGGGCTTACTCGACAAGATTGGCAATCTGGTATTTATATGGTTCCCGTTGTTAAAAATAATAAAAATCTAAGTAGCAGCAATCCTGGAGCTTTCACAGCTTTATTTTATAAATCTGATAAAACCTATCTAGGAGAAATGACGATTCCTGGCCAATATAACAATCACAATACATCTTCAACTGGCATAAAAGAGCCTGTTCATTCTTATACTATTCATTTTTCCGAGTTTAATTGCCTTAGAGATCTTTATTTATCAACTGGTGTCTTATTGCAATATAGTCAAACAAGCTAATTGTAAGAAATTCTAGGGAATTTTAGGCTTAAAAAGCCTTTATTGCTTCCTACTTTAAGCTAATTTTAAATTAAAAAACTTTCGTTTTTGTCAAAAAAATGGCTAATCAAAGCTATTTTTTTGACAAAACATTCCTTTTATAACTTATTTTTTGCTATACTTATTTTTATCTGCAAATAGTCCAATATGGGGGATTTATGGACCAGGTACAAAATAAAAAATTTGTTGGCTATTTTTTAAAGAGAAATGATCTTTACAAGCTTTCTGTCGTCGAGTTACTTCGCGAATTAAGCAATCATTTATTTGAAGCCCAAATTATGAAACTAGCTATTCAACATTTTCAAGAAAAAAAGTTATATGCCTTTGATAGTTCTGTTGGTGATTGGAAATGCCAAACAAGAACTTCTATGATTATAGACCTTGCACAAGATTCAACATTTATAGAACAATCTTTGCCAAAAGAGTTAGATAAGATAAGTACTCTTATTTTTCATCTAGAACAATTACTACAAAAAATTAATAATTTTAATTCAATAGAGGCACAAAATCTTAGCCGACATTTATTACAAAAAATATCTTTAAATGATTATCTTGCGATGCAGCATATTGATTATGATCCATTAGATAATACAAAGTTCTTAAGTTTATGTTTTTTAACAACGTACCAAAATAATAAATTTTCTGTTTTTACAGAACATCAAATGAGCCTTAATAAATTTAAAGCGGTAATTAATGCGGCTAAAACAATGTTATGCCATTTATCAATTAATTATGAAAAAAAACTTGCAGAACTATATGGATCTACAAATGAGCAAAAAGCTTTACTTCAAATTGAAACAAAAAGCGTTCAGCGAATGACAGCTTTATTTTCTGGATTTCAATCTATTTTCAAAAAAATGAAACTAAAACAGCAGCCTTTTATAACAAACAATATAATTTTTTGTGGTTGTGGCGGCATTCAAATCATCCAGAATAAATTCTTTGCCATTCAAAATAATGAATTTATAGAAACTACTGCACCAACAGATACTCAACAAGAAATTACCGTCATAGATGTTTATCAATTTCCAGGCTCTTTAGAAAAACTTCAAAATATTTTTGGAGCATTAAATTCTCAATCAGGTTTTCCTAAAGAATTTTATAAATCATGTAACTGTACTCAGCCAACGCAACAACAGCCTATTAAATCTATTGAACTTGCCATCATGGCCTTTTTTGCACAGCATCCTCAATTTACCAATGGAGCATCCATCGATTGGGAAGGTCTTGATCTAGTAAATTCAGACCTAAAAAATAATTTTGATGCGCTACGCTCTCTTTCTGGATACAGTTGTCATGATATGTCAAAATTTCAGATCAATCACATGTACCCTTCAACAATTGGTCATGTTTTACAATCTACAGACATCAAAAGCCTAACGAGTGATGTGAATTTCTGCGGCATTGGTCCAGACTGCTTGAAATAAAACAGCCTGTAGACACAGCGCAAGCGTTAAAAAAGCGATTTTTTTTGATAAAAGTTTTACGTTTTTCATATCCATTTCCCCCTTTAGACCCTAATTTTTAAAAGGCTACCCTTAAATGCTGGATTCCGGCTCAAGCCCGGAATGACGTGGTGTTGTTGGTTATTATCATAGCAAAGCCAGCTTTACGCCAGCAAGATTTTTAAAAAAACGGTACCTTTAAAAGGTTTAGGAGGTTTTATTGATGGATTGCCAGTCACAGGTTTAAAATGAATTTAAATGAAGAAAGCCCAGCCTTTTATTTCATACAACAAGCAAAAAGGCATTTTCCACAAAAATTATCGCAACAACAGCTCTGATTCTCAGGATACGGTACTTGAATAACGCAACACGGCAAACAACATTGTATTTTTTTCAAGATCAACATCCCAAAGCTGTCGCCCATAATGTTAACATTTTCACTTGCTATACTACTGCTTGCTAAGCTATCACTTCTAGCTGATACTCCCTTGGACGAAGTTGACCCATAATCGCCGTCTATAGAGGCATGCTCATCTAACTCATAATAGAATCCTGATCTACCATGTTGTATCGTATTTTCAACTGAACGAACAGAAGATACTTCTGCACCAATAGAAGATACTTCACTTGCTTGAAGTTTTATACAACAAATGGCTACTGTAAAAAACAATAGAACTTTTTTATTCATAAGAACCTCTTTAACGCTAAAATTATTGCATCTGTGGATGTTCTACAAAATATTTCACAACAAAACAAATATTCAATCATAGGTATGATTGTGCATGAAAAAGATAACACCAGAACTGGGTCCTCGAATTCCAGGCTTTCAGCCTGCCTGCCGGACGAAGCCTTGGTCTCCTATAGCTTTGGCAGACACGGTTGCCCTTCACTTTTTTCAAACATCGCGAAAAAAATTTACGACCAAACACTAATCCTCACAAGACAAAAAAGTGAATGATGACTATTTTAGAGCTTTTAAAAACAATCTGTTATGAAAATACTATGAACAAACACCTTAAGCTTGAACTTCTTGAATCAATTCTACCAATTTTAAAAGTTGTTGATATTTTGAAACAAGTTCATTATTTCTATTAGGATCTAAGGTGTATGCATTATGTGCATATACCAAAAGCACAAGATAAGAACATGAAGTGATACCTGATGCGAATAAGACTTGATCTTTGCACTTTATTTTATTCCTATGCAGAGAATTCCATGAATCCCAATAATCTGACCGTTTGATATTTTCTTGTATCCATTTATTTTCAATGTCAGCAATTGCTCGATCTACCCGTGCACTCTTTTTATAAAAATAGTACATACCATATGTACATGCTGCGGCAATCATTAAAGAAGGTAAGGTTTTTTTTAAAGCTCTTCGATCAAAAGAGTATTTATTTTTTATTTGCGATTCCAGGTATTTTATTTCATACGTGAGAGATTCATGCAACGAAATCAACACTTTTTGAGTAGCACCTTTATTTTTTTTATTACCGTTTAATTTTTTTACGGTTGCATGCAAATCATTTTGTAGACTTACCATTGAATCCTTAGGGATTCGTTCTATAAATTCAGCTATGCGGTCAAAGCCTAAAGAAACTTGATAGGAACTAAAAAAACTCATAAAGATACATAATAATTTTTTCATATTTTTGTTTATTGTACCTTGTTTAATAATTCATAAATTTCATCAGCCATTAAAACTTTATGTTCAACTAAAGCTTGAGCAAGAGCAGTAAACCGTACTCTATGCCGCTTTAAAAGGTTTAAAGCACGCTCATACTCTTGCTCAATAATTTTTAAAGGATCAGCGTTTTTATCTTCAGCGGCCACGATACATGCAAGTTTATAAGCATCCTTGTAATCAGTTGATTCTGTCCAGATAGTGTTTTTAGATAAAAACAGTTCTTCTCCTGCATATCCTGCCAAGCACATACAAATTTCATTTAAAATTTCTTTTTGATTGTAAATCATATTGCGCCACCGTGATAGCGTTCGTGTTAATCCAAGATGCTTATCACGCGCAAGTGTTGATACTTTATCCAAAGTAAATTGAGTATTGAAAAGCATAATAATTATTGCATGTCCAGACTCATGGTATGCAGTAAGCTCTGGATCATCGTTGTTTCTGACTGTGCCATACATTACATCATCAATAATTTCACTTGCTGTTTTAATTTTGATTTTATCGACATTTACAGCAATGCTATTCATGATTTGTTCACGAAGTGATATTAATTTTTTTTCTGTAAAGCCTGAAGTCCTAAGCGCAAGATCATATGAGCTGATATGAGTATGTTTTAAAATTGCTTTAAATAAATATTCTATAATTGCTGCGCGAATAGTTAATGAACACGAATCATCAAGCACGTTCGTAAATGCTGGAGTAAGCGTTATCGGCAATATTTTAGTATCTGAAATAATTGCACTACAAATAACAGGATCATTGTAATCGGCAAGCTTTTTAGTCTCAATTAATAATTGATTTTTTATAGCTTCAATTTCTTCGTTAATATATTGTTCAAATTGAATATTTTCACGGGAGAATTTTTGCGGAATAAGACCTTCAAGATTTTTTAAAATAATCAGACAAGGTACCCCTTGTCGCTTTATGTAATTAAAAAAGTTGCTTACCTTTCCAGCACTTTCATGCAAATTTCTTATCCAGCCGGTTAAAGAATCGATTTCATATCGGCCGATAAAATCATAAACGTCGATGTGAAAACATTGACCATTAAGTTCGTTGCTTAACGCTTGAACAAATAGTGACTCCATACCTCCCGTAAATAAAACACCTTTGGAGTAATTTTTTTTGTTTTTAGCATGCTTAATTGGATCCTGTACATAATCTATAAGATCTTTAATCTGAGCTGCTTGCTTATGTGACTTAAGAAGAAAGTCTAATTTTTGCGTATTTGGTTCTTGTTTACAGTAGTCCCAATAATGCAATATTTGGTATATTGCTCGAACAATAAGCGACATATAAATCACACTACCCACAACCACTAATCCCATTATGAATCCGTCATCGTTGTTTTTTTGCCTGTTATAATTCGTTTCGCATTCTATAGGTCTAGCTGCCTGTAAAGCTATGAGAAAGATGAGAAAGATTTTTTTAATGTTCATAGTTGTTGTTGTAAATAATGATTATGTAGTTCAATATAAGCTTACTAATGCCACATTTTTTACTCAATTAGCTTTTTTAAACTCTTTTAAAATAATAAATTTATACAAAATTTTTAAACTTTTTTTAAAATCCGTATTGTTTTATGTTTTTGATCTTGCCCCATGTCTCTTGAGTAAAGCAATGATCTCTTTATCTGCATTACAACAAAGAGCGAGATCGAGAACCGTTTTATTATCATTGGTTATTGCTTTAACATCTGCTCCTGCTGCAATTAATTCTTGAACAATTTTAATTTGCAAACTTGCCTTAGGCAAGAAAGCAACATGCAATGGTGTATAGCCTTCTTTATCAAGAGCATTTACATCAGCGTTATATTTCAGCAATTCCTTTACAATTTCTGCATTACCTAGATACGCAGCATAATGTAATGGCGTCGCACCATCACTCTGCTTCTTTACATTTACATCAACTTTATGAGCAAGCAGCATTTGTACAATTTCTAAAAACCCGAACTGCACAGCTGCATGCAAACTAGTAAATCCATTGTTCATTGGTGTGTGTACATCTACGCCATGTAAAATCAGTGTTTTAATGATTTTAGGATTTTTTGAACAAAATGCTAATTGCAATGGTGTATAATAGACATTCAGACTTTTTGCATTAACATTAGCTCCAGCCACCACAAGCATTTTAACAATCTCTACAAACCCCTTTTCAACAGCATACATAAGTGCTGTCTCCTCAAATACATTGCATGCATTAATATTTGCTTTATGTAAAATCAATGTTTGGATGACCTGAATCTGACCATAGTCTGCGGCAAGATGTAATGCTGTTGATTGATTTTTTTTCTCTCTTACTTCGATATTTGCACCATATCCAAGAAGTAATTTTACAATTTCAACATCGCCTCTTAAAGCAGCTATATGTAATGGATAATACCCATCATTGTTTACTATTTCTGTATTAGCACCATCTTGTAGCAATATTTTTACTGCAACAACAGATCTATCAAAGATAGCTCGATGTAAAGCAGTGAACCCATCAGAATCTTGCATATCAATGTTTGCGTTATCATTTTGCACAGACACGTGATTAACTTTTTTACTTGATGCTGTAACGTCAGATGAGCTTAAGTTGTCATCATCTTCTAAGCTTTTGCCATAGTTGTAAACCAAATAACTCACAATAGCCACAAAGCAACCAATGGAAAACAATACTCGCCGATCTTCTGAGGCATCACTGATTTTATAGTCAGCAATTCTTTTTAATTCAACCGCCTCCCCTTGAACACTGGTTGACTCACTGGTTGGCTTGTCAGCAATAATTATTGGCGATTGTTCCATTGCCTTTTCATGATTAAAAAGACTCTTATATGCAATAAAAAGCGATGCCCCTAGTCCAGCAACAGAGAAAGCAACTCTATGATCACGAAAATGCTTTTTAAAGGAATGATCCCACAATCCTTTTATCGCTCCATACCGCAACTTTTGTGCAGTCGTACCCGCACCTGCATCAAGAAGAACTTTAAGCGATTTTAGACTATTGTATTCTATAGCTACATCCACAGGTGTTTTACCATCTACATCTTTTACATTAAAATCTGCCCCTTTTTCAAGAAGAAGTTTTAGCATATCTGCATGATCATTCACCGCAGCGATATGTAAGGCTGTTCTTTTACTATATTCACATTTTTTATTAACAATCACCCCATTATCGAATAAAAATTTTACAATATCTTCGGCATTTCTAAAAACAGCCCTATATAAAGGAGTTTCACCAACATACCTAGCTTTAGACTGTGCATTCACATTTGCACCATTCTTAACAAGCTTTTTTACTTTATCTAGATCACAAGCATCAATAGCGCTAAATAAAGAAGCATCAATATCTTGATCTTCATCAACATGCGGTCCATACCGCAACCTTTGCTCAGTCGTACCTGCACCTGCATCAATAAGAACTTTAAGCGATCTTAGACTATTGTTTTTTATAGCTACATCGACAGGTGTTTTACCATCTACATCTTTTAGATTAAAATCTGCCCCTTTTTCAAGAAGAAGTTTTAATATCTCTGCATGATCATAAATCGCAGCCATATGTAAGATTGTTTTTTTAGTATATTTAGATTTTTGATTAACACTCACTCCATTATCGAGTAAAAATTTTACAATATCTTGGGCATCTTTAAAAATAGCCCTAAATAACGGAGTTTCGCCAACAGGCTTAGACTGCGCATTCACATTTGCACCATCTTTAACAAGCTTTTTTACTCTAGCTAGATCACGAGCATCAATAGCACTAAATAAAGAAGCGTCAATATCTCGATCTTTATCTTGATCTTCGTAACTTTTTTTATATTTATCAGAATTTATTTCTGACGCGCTCTGATTTTCACTTAAAATATCTTTTGCTTTATTCACTTCTTGCATAGCTTTATCACTACCACCAGTATCAGGATGGGCCTTTAAAGCAGCTTTACGAAAAGCCTTTTTTATATCCTCTGGTGATGCATTTTTAGACACGCCTAAAATAGTTGCTGCTTGCTGACGTGACATTAACCGAGATATTGTTGGCCTAAACATACCTGATGAACCACCTCGTAGTCCGTCCCAAAATCTTTTTTTTTGAGTTGACTCCTGCATCTGGGAAACCTGTGAAACATCATAGCTAGGCTTCTCAAAAACATATGAAGGTTTCATCTTTGGCATTAAATATACTGGTTGTGCTGTTTGCTGCTCTTGCATAAATTCTTCTTGCGCATTTTGCAGCACCTCTTGGCTTACTGTTGCTTGTGGAATTGCAACATATTGACCAAGCAATGGAACACTAAAATTCGTACTTCCTTGAGCCATCCAGAATGACGGAACCGTTGGAATAGTAACAGCTGGTTTCATCGCAAAAACCGATGATTGATGTAATGCTATCAAGCACCATAGATAGATATAGCTCTTGAAACTATTCATTATAAAACATATTTCTTATTACTCGATGTCTTCAAATGCATGTGAAAATGTTTCATATTTTTTACCCTTAAGTAGACCCTAAAAAACGTATTCTAATAATGTTTATTATATCAAGCACACCGATTTATAAAAGAAGCATTATTGATTTTGCTCATAAAAAAATCCACCCAACTTCTCCTACTACGCAGTGCATAACAGCAAGCTATGAACTTACAACATATTCCTGCAAAATTAGTTTCGTAAGGCTTCGCCAATTATTAATATGAATTTTAATTTTGGGAATTGCTGGACAGGCTGTAAATTTGCACCACCGTATGTTGGCAAGCTACAACAGATCGACCATTTACGGTAACTTTAATCATTAAACCTTGAAGAGATTGAGCCTCATCAAAATTTTCTTTTTTGACTAACTCAATAATCTTTTGCGCACGAAGCGGCGCTAAGAAACGATATTTCCATATTGATGAAAATACGTTCAATGAATTATTTTCTACTTTAAATCCAAATGATAATGGCAAAATCCATTTGACGCATGCCCATCTTTGCACAAGCACATTATCATCTGATAAAAAAATGCTCGCCATCGTAAACAAAGATGGATGCAGACATATATCATTTTCAATTAGATGTACAACTTCATAACCAGGAATTTCAACGGTCATATTATGAATACCAAATAGACGCTTATCTCCACCTATGCTGCCATCTTTGTTATTTAATATGTTGTATTGTATTGAAGTAGCGCAACTGCCGGTAAATATTGTTTTAAAGGTAATTTCTTCATCGTTCATATAAAAACAATCTGTTTTATAAAATATAAACAATGAAGCAAAGATAAATATTGTTTTTTTGTTCATGAACACAGTTCCTCGTTAAAATGTATAAAAATATTTTTTGGTCAGTAATTGGTGTAACAAAAATTCACCCCTTACTCTGCCACTGCTACGCACTGCTTTGCAGTTAGCTACGAAGCACCACGTAGAGTGGATTTTAATTTTTTATCAGACTTATTCAATAAATCTTACTTTTGGTTCATAACGAACAATGACATCAATAATTTCATCGTATCCAATAACGCAAAAGTGCATAAATGGAAATTCTTTGGAATACTCACAAGATTTTTCTGATAACCATGAAAGATACTCCGAATTACTCACCTTAAAAAAACTCCAATCTCCATAAAATTCTATACCATATTTTTTATTCAAATCTGATATAATTTTAAAAGAGAAACTATCATTCGTATATCTATATGTGTCAATACATCCATCAAACAAAATTTCTATTTTTTGTTCGCCTTTAGACAATTTTATAATTAAACCATCTTCTAACATCATTAGACCATCAACATAAAATTTTCCAGACACCTCTTCAAGAGGGTGCCAATGTTTCCACTCTTCCATAATTTATCCTCCAAAGATATTTTTAAGTTTCACATCTAATTTTTATAGGCTTATAAGGTAGAATTTCTAGTATATGATTTTTTCTCATAGAGATATCGATCATAAAAATAAAATTCGTATCTTATTTTTTTATCTCACTAATTGGATTGCTTCTAACAATATTTCTACTTACTGTATTTTCAATAGTAATACTTTTACAGTATGTATTTAAAATTTATTCTATATTATTTACTTTTGGCTTATATTCAATAAATCTTACTTTTGGTTCATAATTAGTAACGATATCAATAACTTCATCGCCTCCCAAAATACAAAAATGTATAAACTGTATTTGATCTGACCAAGTACGAGATTTATCTGAAAGCCATTTTAAATATTCTGAATTAGTTACCTTAAAAAAACTCCAATCTCCATAAAAATCATCGCCATATTGATCTGAAAGATCCCCAAATATTTTAAAACAAAAACTTTCATTGGTATATCGAAACGAGTCGATATAATCATCGAATAGAATCTGTATTCTTTTTTCCTTTTTTCCACTAATTAATTCTACAACAAACCCTTTTTCTGACCATGCAAAATAATCAAGATAATATTTTCCTGACAATCCATTAATAGGTTCCCAACGTGTCCATTTTTCTCTTGCTGTTACCATCACTCAACGCCTTGCTCATCAGCAGGATCATACAACGTAAAATCCGATTCAAATTCATTATCTGCTGGGCAGCGCCAAACCCTGGTACGTTTCTCAGGATGAGCTTTGACATACTCTTTCCACCGCTTAAAATAATTTAAATAAATTTTATGTTCACGATTCATGATCGCGACATCTTCATCAGATAATTCATCTTTTTCAAGGATATCGACAAAGCCATTATCATGCTCACGAAAAATTACATAGTTCGGCTTACGTTTATAAATTCCTTGCCACTGTTGCTCCAAAAACTCATAATTGTCACGAAATATTCGTATTGCTGGCATCTCTGGAAAGCGCTTACGCCCATATTCATGATATTGTTCACTTTTTTCTTCATCAAAAGCAAATGATTCTTTTGGATACCGTGTCGACGAAACAATAAATTCTTTTAGATGCATTGTCGACCAAATAATAACTTTTCGAGGATCTTTTTCGTCTTCTTTAAGATTAATCCAACGCTCTTGATTGTCTGTTAAAAATTCAAATAAACCCTCTAATGGCAAATTACGAGTAAAAACCTTTTCTATATAGCCATATTGATCATGAAAATAATAAAATACATATCTCATCGTACACCTGTATAATTTGGATAAGCAGTAACAACATGTCTATTTATTGTATTTTCAATTGCAGCACAAGTATGATTTAACGGTTCAAGATTAGTAATTATTTGTAACTCAAACCCATCATGAGTCATTACTTTCAAAGGCCTTACAACCTCAGGATTCAATAATCCATTTCTCATTGCTTCTTCACACGCAGCTTTCGTTTCTTGCGCTATTTTTTCAACAGTCCAATGGGGTGGAAATTCACTATGTGTAAACTTACCGCCCGTACATAAGTCTTTCACTTTATATTCTTTACACCCATTACCAAACTCTAGGAAAGATTCAATTGCAACTAATCCCTCTTTTTCAAGCTTACTCATAGTTCCAGCCAAATGCCCACCTGTTAGCTTAACGGTATGAAAAGCCCCTTCGCCATCTTTTATTAATTTATATTCAACATTAACCATATGCTCAAGATCCATACAAACCGACATTTCTGCGCTACCTGCAATCTGTTGCATTTTTTTACATTCCTCAAGCAAAGCGGACTCAATTTTTGTATTTACTTTAGCGCAAGCTTGCTTAAGATAATAGTCAATATTATTAAGTAGATCAGGTTTCTCCTTAGAAATTTTATAGCCAAACTTTTTAAGCTGATCAAATGCATCCTCAAGTGAAAGTATTTTGCACCGTACTGACGATTGTTGCGTTCCTTTTGATCCAGAAGCAACCTTGCCCCCGTTTTTCCCAGCTTCCATCAATTCACCAGCAAGGCTCTTGGCTACCTTCTCTTGCGCAACTAGTTCCAATTGTTCAGCTGCTTGCATAACTTCACGCGCTATTCCTTGATCCTCAGCAAGACTAGCAATACCCTCTAGCGTACGCATGCCCTTAGCTTGCGATCGAATTATGCCACAAGCTCCACCGACCGCTTGAATAATTTTGTCAGCCGACTTAATATTAGAGCCAAACCGAACCAATGCTTCAAGCCTTTCTGGTCCAGTAGAATTTTCTATTTTTTCACCAAGCGTTTTTAATACGGCAACAACTTTTGCATTTCGTTTATCACGCATAGGTTCATAAATTTCTGGGCACTCCGAAACCATGTCAGGATCATTAAGCACTAATGTTTCTGAAACATAATAAAGCGCCTTACCAAGTCCCTTAATTGTTTCATCAAAGTGCACAACCATATCAATATTATCTAAAATAACACCTTTAACTAATCCAGAAACAACAGCTTGTGCATACGGCATTACCGCTGTAGTTATCTCTTGCGCTAATTTGCCCACCAGATAAGCAACATCTGTCAACTGTGAAGCCAACAGAACTTCGTTATTTTTATTTGCATCGTGAGCAGCATCTGCTGCATAAACAACCGTTGAAATTAATGTACTTTTATATGGCAATTGCGCTTGCAGTGTTGCAGCTTGTGACAAAATATCACACGTCCTACCGTGTAAATATTGTTGTAAAGCTGTACCATGAACACCTAGATAATCTTTAGGATCAATACCATGCGCTGCTAAAATGTCTGCTACTTGCGGAGTAAGATTATACTGTTGATCATATGGCATGTAACCTTGCTTAATAGTTTCATCTAACGCTTCCTGAAGATCATTCCGCCCTTCTTCATTTATACTATAAAAATCACCTAAATCTTGATGACCTCTTACCGTCTGATCATGCAAAGCAATAGCCTCTTGCTCCTGCTTGTCTTGTAGAGCCTGAGCTTCTTGCGAGGCAATTTTTATTTTTTCACCAGCAATTTTTTGAGCTTGTTTAAGCTGTACATCACATTCTTTTTGACTATCTTTTAATATTTGAAGATCTTCGGTCTTCTGTGCTATCTGTTCTTTTAAAGCCGTTCGCTCAGTCCAAAGAGAATTTATGGTACTTTTATTGAACCATCTACCAACCCATGTTCTTTCTTCATAAAAATACCTTAGTTGCTTTTCAACCGTGTAAAGACTGCTTTTTAATTTACTAAGATCCTTTTGCACTTGAACAACAGAACGGTCAAATTTTCCTTTATTTGTCGCGAGATCAGTTATCTCTTTTTCTATCGTATCAATAGATTCATTTTCTAGCTTACTACTGATAGAATCACGCACTTCTTGCTCAAATCTAGAAATTCTCCAATTACATTCTTCTATAGCAGCTTCTCTTGATTCTATTTCTAATTTTAAATCTAACGCCTCTTTTGCTTTATAATAATCTTGAGGGGTCCAGCTATTTTGGGCATCACGTAGTGCTGATCCACGAGTCTCACCATATTTTTCTGGATTAATAAATAAATCAATCCTAAAATTTTGTTGTGTTAAAGACAGAAGTTTGGTTTTTAATGCGGGAAGGGGCTGCTCAAGATCAGCTTTTTTATCCGATAGTTCTTGACGCGATGATGAAGAACAAGATTTCACAAACTCTGCTATTTTATCTTGAACGATTGTTGAAAAATTTTCATAATAATAAAACACTTGTTTTTTAACATTTTCAAAAAACGTTCGCTGTATCTCTTTTACTTTATAATTATGAGAACTTTCAGACAAATATTGTTCCTGCTGGCTGTTATTACTCGATGATCGATTAGAACCAGATGATGGATTAGAACAAACAGCTCCAACTGATGATGAGTCTGGAAAATCAGCTCCATTAATGGCTAGGTACGCATCACCATTTTTAGGATCTAGATATACTCGACAGTCACTTTTATCACATTTACAATCCATTGCGACAAAATTATTTGCAAATTGATCGTGAGATTCATTTACAAATTGATCGTTAAATTCACGTACAGATTGATCGTGAGATTCATTTACAAATTGATTGTGAGATTCATTTATAAATTCATCGTGAGATTTATTTACAGATTCATCGAAAACCACGAGAGGCATCATCGTTGCGACCAAAGTACCAAAAATAAAAGGGAATCTTGCAACCGATGAATTATGAAAAGATGCTGATTGGTTCACCATTCTTGCCACCGCAATTTGAGCGACTTGCCTTTTTGGAAAAACATTTACCAACGCAACTTGACCAACTTGCCTCATGGGCAAAACAGATGAAAAAGCAAATGATGACAGCAATAATGCTTTTTTTATTGTTTTTAACATAGAAAGTTCCAATTGTGTGATATATTTAGGAAATTTTTGAACCAATCCATTTATAACCTTTTTTACAACCTTCATAACCTTCTATACAAAGATTTTTAGAACCATAGCCAGCTCCCGCAACAATTGGTCCAACAGGTATTCCTAGAATTGACATATTAATTAACGCTTGTTTTACTATCTGGTCACCACTAGCTAGCCTATCAGCAATTGCTTTAGTTTGATCCATTGTCTCTTTTTGAATAGCCTGTCCCTTTTCTTGAATAGCCTGTCCCTTTTCTTGAATAGCCATATATCTATGTGCAATATACAGGGTCGACACTAACCCAGCAGCAGTCAAAGACCTAGGATCAAGGCAATACTTTTTAAAAGCATGGCCCAACGACGTTCCTATTGCTCTTGCTAATTTTCGTTTAGGATTTTTTTTGATCTTATTGATTTCAGTAGCAATATCATTAGTTTTATCGCTTTTAACTAACTTATTTATTCGCTCTACTAAATTTTTCAGCTCTCTGTTAGAACAACCTTCTGTTTGCTGAGCAATGCTGAAAGCTGTAATCGATTCCAGTGGATATTTAAGATTGTATTTATCTTCATAATAAGATAAAGTCGCTTTTCTGTCTTCTAGGTTTGGTAAAGGAAACTCAACCATAGAAGTTTTTTTGGTAATTTGATCAGGCAAATTCTCTGTTCCATCGATTGTACCAATAACAACCATTCCATTATTTCTAAAATTATTTAATCGTTCCCAAAATTCTATAAGAGTATTATTTCCATGATCATTTTTGACAATATCTCTTCTAGTCAGCGCCTCTAATCCATCAAATATGATAACACATGGTTTGCTTAGTCTTTCTTGTTCGCATCTAGCAAATTCAAATATTTTCCGCAAATTTTCCGCATCTGAAACATCTCCCGCATTAAAAAACAAACATGGAATTTGATTTTTTATTGCAATTGCTTGAGCTAGAGAAGTTTTTCCAGTTTCAAGCATACCACGCAACATAATATTTTTTTGATCAGCACAAAACATATTTAATTTAATATCAAAAATTGCATCCTTTACCTTCCGTGGATAAGTTGCAAGTACAGCTTCTGCTAAATCTTGATCTATATTTAAACGACGAGCACCAGGAATACCTTTTTTTACGAGATCTTGATAAAGATCTTCCTGCTCTTTAAAGTATTTTTTATATACTTCTGCTTTCGCCTTCTTCAAACACTCTGCTGTTTCAGCTTTTTGATCTTCTGATGCTTGTATGCATCCAAATCCGTACAACAATAACAATGAATTGATTAAAACAATACTGTGAAAATTTTTCATATTTTTACCCTTACGTAAACCCTAAAAAACGTATTTAAATCATATGTATGATACCAAACACGCCAAGTTAATTTTTATATTGAAATTCTATTTATTAAGACAAAGAAATTATTAAAACGAACAAAGTATCATCCACCTATAAAAGGTGGAAAAATATCCATGCTGAAATAAACAATCGATAAATTCTACGAGAATTTAAATATATTTTTGTTATGATTTTTCACTGAAAAATCTAAAAATAGATCCAAAAAATATAAAACCAAATGAAAAGATAGCAATATCTTGCACAGATAATTGATGAGATTTTCTGAACTCAAAAAATATTGCAATTTTGTATGATACAGCGAACGCTATAAAATAAGCCAAAAGATTATATATCTGTTGCTTTAGACAATCACCGAAAAACATTATTTGTTTTTTCATGATAGTGGACTCCTTGAAAGGTTTTTGGTTATTGGACACTGCTTATTGTTTCCCTTCAAAACACTCCACCTTTGATTGAATCAATCATACAATAATACAACCAAACTTCAATAAGAAGTTTAGATATATTTAATAAAATGTATTTATCTTATAGGTAAATACATAATAAATTCTTCACTAGGAGCAAGTATTGTACGTTATAAAAATATTAAAAAATAAACCCTTACTTCGCGTTATTTCATAACAAGCTTCGTAAGGCTACGCTGGGCACTGTGGCGGACTCAGATCAAATTATTTTAATTTTTTATCATGCACATCAACGCCCAAAGCCGTAAGCTTATCGCGCAGCTCATCAGACAATTTCCAATTTTTATCAACACGAGCTTGCTCACGTTGTTGCAAAAGTTGTTGAATTTCAAGAGTTAAGGCAACTTGCTTTTCAGGTATGGCTTGCAATGAAAAATTACTAGAAACAAAACTCGCCCTGGAACTATGGCTCATTATACCATAGCGACAGAGCGAATAATATTTTTTCAGATTTATAACTTTTGCTGAAATTTATCTTGTAGATAAGCAATTATAGGTTTATCTGGCTCAGGAACAGGATAAGAAATTAAATCGCATGGAGACACCCAGTGAATCTGCAAATGCTCTCGCAGTTCCAATTTTCCATCAAAAGAAGGCATGGTACGCCCGCATTACATACGGTGTATCCTTGTGCTCAAATGGAACATCGCACAAATGTTCACCAACAGTAGCGTTTATACCAAACTCTTCATTGAGTTCTCGCGCAAGACACTCCTGATCAGTTTCAAAGCCTTCCAATTTCCCCCCAGGAAATTCCCATTTTCCATAAAGAGAATCTTGTTTCCCGCGCTGAGCTAAAAGAAATAAACCGTCTCTTTCTATAACAGAAGCAATAACTTTTTTTCTATTTAAAATCTGCATTCTTATATATCCATTTTTGAAAAAAAATTATTAAATAATTCTTATTTTATAATCGGTGGCAGATAATTTTTGAGTGGCGTACTTGGATTTTTATGTGTTCCAGTTTTATGAGCAGGACACAGCACACAATCTTCTTTCGCTCTATCGATATATAACTCATAATCTTTTTTAGAAAAATATCCCTCAGGAGATGTGATATAACCAAAATCAGTTTCTCGAGGATTATGTTCAAAACCTCTATTGACAGCAATGTCTTTCAAACATTCAAAGCAATATACATAATCAGCTGCAGCAGCATCAGCGCCGATTTCCTTTTTGATTTGAGCAGCTCCAGGATTATTCTTGTAATCCTGATCTATATCAAAATAACTTCCCTTCATTCTTTTATTTTGACGATGATGTTCTAATTCATGAGCTATTCCATGAACTAGACAACTTCTAGGCCACTGCTTATATTCATTGCGTATCAAAACTGTCTTACGTATGGGTAGATACATTAACGTAGTGCCAGCATGTCTAGATTTTTGACTTTCAGTTAACTCATTAAATGGAGGTAGAATGCGAAATCTAACATTATCTGTTATTCCATAATCTTGTTTTATTTTCAAAAAAACTTCATATAATTCAGGATCTATTTTTTCAGCATCGTTTGAATACTCCAACAATGCCTCATCTCCAGGTTGATTCGCTAACATTTTTTGAAGATCAACAATCATTTTATCTGCAGAACGTAATTGATATACAAGAATCATCGTGGCCGCAAACCAACTAACTTGGACAACGTTTCCAGGATTACGAAAATACATTTTAAAGACATGCTTCCACGTTCCCTTTTCTCTTTCTAATTTTCGTTTGGGATCTTTTTTGATCTGTTCAATTACAGTAGTAAAATGATGGAGTTCGACAACTTTGTCACCTCTGCTTGATCGTGCTAGCGCAACTCCTCGATCAACTACATCTCGTAACTCTTTATAAGTAAATCCTTCTGTCTGCTGAGCAAGAAACCTTGTTAAAGAATCGGTATTTTCTTGATTAATTCTTGCCTGTTCAACACGGTTCTTTTCGTATGCTTTATCTTTTTCAGATGTTTCAAATGGTGATGATTGTAAGCATCCAAATCCATACAACACCAAAAATGAATGGACTAAAACAATACTGTGAAAACTTTTCATATTTTTACTCTTAAACAGATCCTAAAAAACGTATTCTAATAATGTTTATTATATCAATCACATCAATTTATAAAAGAAGCATTATTGATTTTGCTCACAAAAACTTAATCATCTTAAAAAAATAAACCTGCGGTTTTTAAGTCGCAGGTTTATTTAACAAATTAATTCAGATCAAATTATTTCAATTTTTTATCATGCACATCAACGCCCAATGCCGTAAGTTTATCGCGCAGCTCATCAGACAGTTTCCAATTTTTATCAACACGAGCTTGATCACGTTGTTGCAAAAGCGATTGAATTTCAGGAGTTAAGGCAACTTGCTTTTCAGGGATGGCTTGCAGAGTCAACCCCATAACTTCGACCAAGAATTGCTTAACTTGCGCCTTACTTTGTTGATCTTGGGCAAGGGCTTGTAACTGCTCAAAAAGAATTCCGAATGCTCCTGACGTGTTTAAATCGTCCTCTAGGCATTGTATCATTTCTTGAATGACGGGGTTGGAATTGATGGATCCCCCCAGGCTTCCAGGCTTCGCTTTCAGCTTCGCCGGACACAGTCGTGTTTCATTGCATTCGCTTACTACGCCGGGCACGACGGGTAAGGAATCCAAAAAGAATGTAACTAATCGTTTGTATGCTTTTTCTGTTGCAGTTAAATCTTCAAAAGCAAAATCTAATGGATTGCGATAATGATGTTTTAAAAAGTAAAAGCGAATAACCATAGGATCAAACTGCTCGAAAACTTCATGCAGTGTGAAAAAATTATTGAGCGATTTCGACATTTTTTCTTTGTTGATTCGAACGAATGCATTATGCAGCCAGTATTTCACAAACGGTGCAGGATACAAACTTTCAGATTGAGCAATTTCATTTTCATGATGCGGGAACATCAAATCCATGCCGCCACCATGAATATCAACAGCACCTTTAAACAGATCGTGTGCCATTGCTGAACATTCGATATGCCAACCTGGTCTTCCTTGGCCCCATGGGCTGTCGTAACCAACTTGATCATCTTTTTTCCACAATGCAAAATCTAATGGATTTTCTTTGCATTCATCAACTTCAACTCGTGCACCCGATTGCAGATCTTCAATTTTTTGTTTTGAAAGTTTTCCATAATCAGCAAATGTATGCACTCTAAAATAAACGCTTCCGTCCTTTTCATACGCAGCACCTTTTGCAATTAAGCCCTGCGTAAAAGCAATAATTTGCGGGATCATTTGCGTAACGCGCGGCTCATGTTTTGGAGCCACACAATTCAACTGTTTCATGTCGCTACCAAACGCTTGAATGTAGCGATTTGTGATTTCGTGAAAGCGAGAGATGTCACCAAATTCTTGCTGTGCACGTTTTAAAATTTTATCGTCAATGTCGGTAAAATTACGAACGTACGTAACGTCATAACCGAGAAAAGTTAGCAAACGATATACTAAGTCAAATGTGACATAACACCGCCCATGGCCGATATGTGGATAATCATATGGAGTAATTCCGCAAACATACATCGCAACTTTTTTTGGATGAGTGGGAGAAAAAGCTTCTTTTTTTTGACTTAATGTATTGGTAAAAACTAACATAGGTAACATCTTTTCTTAAATTTGACTTAACGTATTGTTAAAAAGTAACACAAAAAACTTCTTTTATAAAATTAAATATCATTTGAAAAAATGTACCCAATTTTTAAAAAAAATAGTATCATGGAACAATCTAAAAGCATTAACTTTCAAGCTGGGTTGCAGCAACCCAAACTTAGATTTCAATTCAGGAGAAAATTGGATGGCACTTGAGAATAAAAAAATGGTAGCAAAATTGTTTCTAGTAACCCTTGGCTTTCATTTTTTATCAGAAACAGTTCGAGCAGATACAGATTTAGACCAAATTCGAACCAATAATGACATAGATAAACAAAAAGTAGAAAAAAAAGTAACGTTAGCATCAAACAAAAAAAATCCCCAATCAAAAAAACCTACCATACAAACATTCCCCCAAGCAATTGATTATGCTCAGCGACTTGAGCTACATGAATCACATCGAAAAATCAGAGACATTCATGTTTCTGGTAACCTTGCTATTTCAAAAGATT
>JBAZWT010000003.1 GCA_041660205.1 Candidatus Babeliales bacterium | reverse complement strand
TTGGCAGGGATTCCTGCAATGTCTGTGCCTTGCGGATTTACAAAAGAAAATATGCCAGTAGGTGTTCAATTAATTGGCCCTGGACTCTCTGAGCAACTTTTATTTAAAGTTGGTCACGCATATCAGCAAATAACTGATTGGCATAAAAAACATCCTACATTGTAAAGAGTAAAAGGATTTTTATGTTTAAAAAGTTAAGTTTAATGATGCTTGCTTTGCTGTGCGAGTCACAATGCGCGGCATCTTTTAGTAAAAAGCCAAACAGTGTACAATTGCAAAGAGCTGTAATACGTCTTTCGGAACGTGATTTGGATGAGGAAATTGTTTTTCGTGCACAACCGGACGATATTCATTTCGATTCCGAAATAATTAAACAGCTGCGTGTCGTTAAACCTAATATCCAAGGTGTTATACCAGGCGAAAATGAAGAAAATTTTTCGTGCTGGGAATGGTTTGGTCCATGCCTTGTTAGCTGTTGTGCTGTATTTTATTGTGGATGGTTAGAGCCGCAGGACAATAAAATAAAGTAATGGGATAGTGCTGCAAGCACGTTAGAAATTAAACAAAAAAATAAAGCAGGACTCGAGTTGAGCCCTGCTTTATTTTTTATTTAAGCAACCGGAGTTACGCGCGGAGTTACTCGTTTCATAGGACGAGTTTTTGCAGCAGCTTTTTTTGCTACGCTTTTTTTAGGAGCGGCTTTTTTAGCTACTTTACGCTTAGGAGCAGCTTTTTTAGCTACTTTGCGTTTTGGAGCAGCTTTTTTAGCTACTTTACGTTTTGGAGCAGCTTTTTTAACCGCTTTACGTTTTGGAGCAGCTTTTTTAACTACTTTGCGTTTTGGGGCAGCTTTTTTAACTGCTTTACGCTTTGGAGCAGCTTTGCGAGTTACTTTACGCTTAGCAGCTGCTTTTTTTGTTGTTACCTTTTTCATATACTTCTCCTTTTTTGTGAAGATATTCTCTAACGCTTACACTTTATTTAAAAATCGTATTTAAACGCAATGATTTATTTCACAATGAGCAATTTACTGCATGTGATTAAACATTTTATAGTTTTTATTTTTAATATTGAGTGAAATTTTTTAACTAATTTTACGTATATTTTTTGATTGTTTTTGACAAGCAAGAGTGTTTTTTATTTTTGCATTTTGAAAACGCGAGCGGTTGTGTTAAACTGTAAAAATGTCTTATAGCTAACGTTTTTTGAGAGATCCATGGATTACTTTAAACAAAATTTAAAAATTAAACATTTATCATTTCCCCGATTTATCGGTGGACCTCTTGATGGAATTACCGATTCTCCTTTTCGAAAACTTGTTCGTGAGTTTTCAAAAGAAGAGCTTTTGTACACCGAGATGCGTCATGTCTGTTCTGTGGTCACGCCCAAAGGTGGCGCAATGGCACTTGATTTCTCTCAGTATGAACGTCCGTTGAATTTTCAAGTTTCTGCTAATTCTCCTGAACATGTTAAAGCTGCTTGTGAAAGAATTATTCAGGCTGGCGTTGATATGATTGATCTGAACGTTGGTTGTCCTGCGCGCAACGTAGTGACATCATGTTGCGGTTCTGCTTTGATGGCAAACCCGGTTATGTTGGAAAAAATTTTAAAAGAATTTAAAAGAGTGATTCCTGACCATGTTCCTTTTACGATAAAAATTCGCTCAGGATTTAAACAAGTCAACGCTATCGACATTGCAAAATTGGCCCAGGACTGTGGCGTTGATGCTTTGGCTATTCATCCACGACTTCAGCCGCAAATGTTTACAGGGCAGCCAGATTACAAGCTTGCAGCTGCAGTTAAACAGGCGGTCTCTATTCCTGTTATCTTTTCAGGCAATGTGGTAAATTTCAAAACGGCAAAAATGACGTATGAAGCAACAGGCGTTGACGGATTTTTAATCGGTCGAGGCATTTGGGCAAAGCCATGGAAGCTTGAAGAAATGAAGCAACATGCTGCTGGAAATGAATATGTAGTTGACCAAAGTATGATACTTCAAGTAGCATTGCGACATCTATCACTTATGGTTGAGCAATTTGGTATGCAAGGGTTACTGCGGTTTCGAAAGCATCTTCCTTTTTACATAAAGGGTCATCCATCGGCAAGTGCACTGCGAAGTCGTTTAGTTCGGTCTGAGTCAGAAGCTGATATTAAAGAAGGTTTACAAGAATTTTTAAGCTGAATTTTTTAGGATATGATCATGATGAGACAAGAAGTCAGGTTTTGGACGATTCATGTTTTTTATGTTCTGTTTGTTTTATTTTTAATTAATCGTATTTTCTTTTCCTGCCATGGTGTTACCGAGCGAACGGTTTCCTATCTTTTATACCCATTTTTTAAAATTCATACGAGCATTGTTAGCTCTGTTCATCAAAAATCTGAGCATCGACAAAATTTGCAAGCATTACAAAAAGAGCTGGATGGTTTGTACGTGCAGCACGATGTTTTAAAAGGTCGCGTGGCACAACTGCAGGCGCAGCAATTATTCGTTGAGCAAAGTCAGGAAGTGGTAGATTTTGCCCATCGATATGAAGTCGATAATAAAAAAATTGCTAAAACTTTACTCTGCTATGAAAGCCTGCAGGAAGATGCCATGTTTATTGAAGGCGGCAGTGATAACGGTATTTCAAAAGACGATGTTGTCGTGTACGAAAATGCACTGATTGGACGGGTTATTGAAGTTTATAGCTGGTACAGCAAAGTGGCTTTAATTACCGATCAACGGTGCAAAGTTTCTGCTCAAACAAGTGAAGATGCTGTTGGAATTTGTTGTGGCAAAAACAATAAAAAGCTTGAGTTTTGCTTCGTGCCTCATTTCAAAAAAGTTTTAGTTGGCGATGTTGTTACTTCAACCGGACAAGGATTGATGTATCCACAGGGCTTTGCCTTGGGCATTGTACAAAAGGTTACAACCGATTTGGTATCTCATCAAATTGAGCTTAAGCCATATTTTGATATTAAAAATATTTCATATGTGTATGTTTTTACAAAACAACATTAAAGTTTGATGTAAGCATAAAAAAGAGCGCTTTTTACAACGCTCTTTTTTATAACATTAACTTGCTTTTAAAAAGTAACACCTTGTTTGTGAGCAAATACAAAAAAGCTATTCCAAAAAGAATTAGCTAGGCTGTCTGACATTGAGTTTTCGACTTCATCATCGTCATCATCATCGCTGTCAGTGTCATTAGGATGCAACAATTTTTTCCATGTTGAAGGTGTTTTTACTTTGATTAATTCTATTTCTCGATCTGAGTGTAGGATTTGTTTTTTGATATATTCAAGAGCTGTAGTTTGGTTACCGATTTCATCAACAAGTTTTAATTTTAATGCTTCATTTCCGGTAAATATTTTACCGTTAGCCCAGATGTCTTTTTGAGCAATAGGCAAATGACGATATTTTGCAATGTCGCTTGCGAATTGTTCATAGCTTTCATTAACAATATCTTTAAGCATTGTTTTTTGTTCTTCTGTCATGTCAGATAGTGGATCGCCAGCATTTTTATAATTGCCTGATGCAATATCGTACGTTTGGATTTTCCAATCTTTTAACAGTTCTTTTACTTTAATTTGTGTTGAAAGTTTAGCTCCTATACTGCCGACTAAAGAACTGTTTGTTGCAATAATATAATCAGTTGTAGCTGCGATATAGTAAGCACCAGACGCACATACGTTTTCTGTGTAAGTAATAATTGGCTTAGGATATTGCTTTTTCAGATATAAAATTTCTTGGCAAATAGCTTGAGAAGAACCAGCCGCTCCTCCAGGACAATCCATTTTGATTAAAATTGCTTTGACTTCAGGATCTTTAAAGAACTTTTTAAGCTGTTTATTCCATCGATTAGACGATTTGATAACGCTTTGAAAGTTAAGGAAACCAACTTTATTTTTTGGTTCCGAGTACTCAGACAGCTGTTTTTTGACGGTTTTAAAAACTGGAGATGCAAACTGCAGGATCAGTAAAACCCAGAAAATATTTTTTAGATAGTCAGTAAATTTTGCCATGAGGGTCCTTTTTATGTGTAGAAAAGTATGAATAGTATTACTGTTTTATACTGTAACAAATATCAGATTTTTATAAAGTTTAAAAAAATAGCGCATTTTCGATATTTGGCTTTGACTTTGGGGCCCGTATTCGATACAATTCTTATATCGTCAAATTTCTTAGAAATATATTAAACAAGTTTGGGCGGTTAGCTCAGTTGGTAGAGCATCAGTCTTACAAACTGGGGGTCACTGGTTCGAATCCAGTATCGCCCACCAAACTTTGTTCCTTGGTAGCTCAGTTGGTAGAGCAAACGACTGTTAATCGTTAGGTCGCTGGTTCGAGTCCAGCCCAAGGAGCCATTCATTTTGTAACAAAATGAATAACAGGTCATTCACTTTTTCCATAGCAGTTGTACCCGACTCTATGACTCAAGCAAATTTTGCTAGCGTTAAAAAAGTGAATAACAGGCCATTCAATTGAAATTAGTGGGGTTGTAGCTCAGTTGGTTAGAGCGTTCGCCTGTCACGCGAAAGGTCGCGAGTTCGAGTCTCGTCAATCCCGCCATTCATTTGCATCGCAAATGAATGACAAGCCAGTCTCTTTAAATGATTTTCTTTTACATAAGCGCCTTTGGCGCTGAATAATTCTGAAATAAAAATAAAATAAAAATTTAAATCCACTCAAGTAATTGGGTGGATTTTTTGTTACACTAATTGCTGATCAAAAAATATTTTTATACATTTTAACGAAGGATAAGATTCATGAATAAAAAACAATTTTTATTGGTAGGCTTTTTACTCTGCGGATTAATGCAGCAAAATATTTTTAGTAGGATTTTTGATTCAACCTCCACTCTACCTCGTCAAGCGACTAATGATAAAGAAGAGTGTAAAGTTTTACGAGAAGCCATTCTTGCTGTTCTGCATCAATATCATCATCCTTATCAATATCTTCCTGTGGATAGATATCAGTATGTAAGGGCTAATATATCCATGTTTGAAGCTTTAAAATGTAGCCGATTTGAAAATAATTTTTAAGTAAAATATCCTTTTTGCATTTTCAATAATTATAATTTAAACAAATAGAGCTGATAACAATGAGTCTGTATAAAATATTTTTATTTTCTTTGTTTTGTTCGATGATGGCATGTGGTCAAAATCAAAAATGGCTTCTTCGTGATTTACAATCCGGTGAAATAAATCACTTTGTAATGTCAGGTTTAACAAAGCTAGGTGGGGAAATTTCACTAGAAGAAGTGCAGCAATCAATTTCTGATTTTATAAATTTATCTCATCAGAATCAATATACATATTCTGTTGATGTTGTTCTGGAGATGTTGCGTAAACAAATAGAGGATATAAAAGATTACATAGCGTGGCACGTTCGATATAAATGCATATATGAATATCAGCAGCTGAAACTGACCTGTATTTTATTGGCTGCCAGCGTTACATTAAGTGTTTGTGCTTATTATATTCATAAAAAAGAACATCAAGAATTTTTTGATTTTAAAAAAGAGCTTGAAGATGATGGTGTTAGTATATACACATATGTTACAAGTGATGGTAATTTTCAAGTTACTAAAACTCATTTGAGTAAATGGATAAAAGCATCAGATCATTCTGAAAAAATTTCGCTTCAATGGGCATTAGAAAATGATTGTGCTAAATATTCTAGATTGTATAATCGGCCTTCATTTATATCAGCTCCGCTGTGTGCTTTAGCATTTATGACATCGCTATTATTTGTTGATAATGCGAAGAACCGTCTTGTTCGGTTAGATTTAAATAGATTGAATCAAAAATTAGTGTGTTATCAAGACTTATTACAATTTGTGATAGAATTGCAAAAAACAGTATGAAGTTAAAGAAGTTTTTAGTTATTAAATATTAAGGAAAATATTATGAATTCCGATCTATTATGCTCAAGCTGTCCTCCAACGTGGAAAAAAATAATGTCTTTTTTTATAGATTTCTTGGGTTGTTTTGTTATTTTTGGTTATATTCTTGCCTATTTTTTTGGAGGTTTAACAGAGGAAGGTTTTAACCTTGAGGGAATATCAACTTTATTTTTATTTTCTCTCATTGTTTCATACTTTATCATTATGAAAAGGTATTTTGGTGGAACTTTTGGAAAGAAAATATTTGGCATTGTTTCTTCAAAACATCATAAATAAAATAAAAAAAATAAACATATCGGATCAAGTTTTGAAAGTTTTCTTGAAGAAGATGGTATTTTAGAAGAAGTAAATGCTGCGGCTGTAAAAGCAGTAATTGCTCATCATTTAAAGTCATATATGGAAAAACATAACATAACGCAAACCAAGATGGCGTTAATGCTTAAAACGAGTCGAGCATCTTTAGTTCGACTGCTTGATCCAAATAATTATTCAGTAACTCTTTTAACTGTGAATCGTGCAGCGTCTATTTTAGGGAAAAAAATTAATATTAACTTAGTTGATATTACTGAGCCTCTAGATGAGGTTAAAAAAATAAAAAGATAAACAGCTTATCGGTTAATTGCTGGTACAGCGCTTAGTTGCAACATTTCTTTTAATTTAGACCATCTGAAAGTTCGAAGTGCGCCCAGTGTTTGCCGCCATACTTCGCCTCCCTATCGGGCAGCTTCGTATGGCTCTGCCAAGGGTTACGAAGTAAATCACTTTAGTGATACGTAGTAAGCCAAGGACTTTATAATAAAAATTAAAAATTTAAATCCACTCATGTAATTGGGTGGATTTTTTGTTACACTAATTGCTGATCAAAAAACATTTTTACATTTTAACGAAGGACAAGATTCATGAACAAAAAACAATTATTATTGGCAGGTTTTTTATTTTTTGGATTAATGCAGCAAAATATTTTGAAAGCAGCCTGCTCAGATGATTATCAACTACGTCAGATCAGATATAAACTAGGTGATTTCGATAGTAAATTAGATCGCGCTTTTACACAAAAAAAAGAAATAGATAGAGCAAGAAAAGCATTTTTTCAATGCTATAGCGACAACAATGGGTTAAATGTTGATCGAATGACTAATGGACTTCCAAGAAAATGTCTAAATGATGCAATGGCTTGGGTGAAATTGGGCTATGCTAATGAAGTTAATGCTACTATTGAATTTTTTAATAAATTGAGAGAATAAAGGTTTTTAGAAGATTCGCTCTTGTATTGTTGTTAAAAGCATTAACTTACTGGCGTCAAAACCAGCAATTATATGCCCAGAAACCGTTTTAAACAATTGGTATTGGAATTAACTGCAACATTTCTTTCAATTTACTTCACCTGAAAGTTCGACCGTGTTCGCCATAGTTCGTAGAACGACCCAGGCTTCGCGCGAGACTACGCCGGGCAGGAAGGCTGGAAGCGTGCCTCATTCACTTTTTCTATGCAAAGTAACTAATAGTATCATTTAAGTTTTGTGGCGCGATCTATGAAAAAGTGAATAACCATTCACAATGTAAGACATTGATGAATAACAGGCAGGCAGTGTTTGCTATACCATGCCTCCTTAGGTAGGCAGCTTCCTACTATGCTAAAACTTCGTAGGACTATGTCGTCTGGCTGCGCCGCTTATCAAGACAGGAAATTAAAAAAATTTAAATTAAATTAATTATTGGCGAAGTCTTACAGTTTACCCGCCATAGCTAATGGCGACGGCTGGGTAGCTTGTTATGAAATAACGCGTAGTAAGTGTGGATTTTTTGTTAATTAGTTAATCATTTGATATAGTTACAATATATAAAATATTTAAAATTTTAAACAATTAGGGACAATATTCATGAAAAATAAATTAATGTATACATTTTTGGCATTGCTTGTCGGTTCTGGAATAATTAACAGTTCTGATTGCGATAGTCCTACTGAAGGCAGCTCTTCATCTGCTTTCGGACAACCTTGGAGTCCTTTTTCTAGCTCTCAAATTCCTGCTGCAAGACAAGCACCTCAACCGGTACGACGCGCTGCACCAGTTATCATACCACCTAAAGAATTAACTCAATTACATCATGTTGTGAATCGTGATGATGTAGATTTAGTAGAAACTATGCTTATTAATACCGACGATGTGAATGTTGAAGATAAGTATGGAATAACCCCATTACACATTGCGGTAACTCGTAATAAACTCGAGGTGGTCAGAGCTCTTTTGGCGAAAAGGCATTCTGTAAAAAATTTAAATAAAGCGTTGCATTATGCTCGTGATAAAAGAAATCCTGCATTGGTACAAATGCTTGTAGATGCAGGAGCTGATGCCAGCGCACAAGTTGTGCCAAGTTGTTCAACTTTGCATGTTGCAGCACGTATTGGTCATCAAGAAACAGTAAGCGATTTAATAGCGCAAGGTGCTAATCTTAATGCCTTAGATAATGAACACATTATGTTTCCTTTAACCTATGCCATAGAAGAAGAGCGCACTGAAATTATGAAAACATTACTCGATCATGGAGCGCGTTCCAGCATTCTGGCATTATCAGATGCCGTTAAATATAATAAATTACAATCAGTTAAAACATTGCTTGCTGCTGGTGCTGATGCAAAAGGAAAAGATCTCGATCTAACAGTATTAGAAAGGGGTATTTATGCAGGATGCCAACTGCCAATTATTGAAGCGTTAATTCAAAATGGTGCTGATGTGAATATAAGCGATACTCGAGGGGATTATTCGCCTTTGCTAGTAGCTGTTCGATCCGGAAGAACCGATTATGTACGTGTTCTTCTTGCAGCAGGAGCAAATCCAAATAACAATTCTCGCTATTTCAATATTCTTAATCTTGCAATTAAAAGTAAAAAACCAGAAATTCTTAAAATGCTTATAGCTGCTAGAGCTAATGTAAATCCATCATTTGCTCACATTTCACCACTGAAAACAGCGATCTATGAAAGCAATAGTGTAATGGTACAAGATCTTTTAACTGCTGACGCAAGACTTAATAATGCAAATGAGTGTAATTCAGAATTGAGACTAGCCGTACGTGGAAACAATCTGGCAATAGTAGAAATGCTTGTTGATGCTGGTGCAAATGTAAATGTATCAGATGAACATTATTCGGCTTTAGCTATAGCTAAAAGAAACAATAATGCTGCAATGATTGATTATTTAGAATCTAAGGGAGCTGTATCATTTTGGGGTGAAAGCTGTAGCATCCAATAAAATAATTTAGAAATAGTAAAAATATGTGCTGTTTCTGCAGGTAATTTAAAAAATATAAATCCACTCAACAAAGTCCTACGACAAAGTTCTTCGAAGCCATAGGCGTAGTAGAAAACTTACAGCAAAGCTGTGTGAAGTAGGAGCTGCTGGGTGGATTTTTTGTTAAAATAAATATTTATTTTTTATCTAAATTGAGTTTAGAGTTATATAATTTACTTAATATGCATAACGCTTTTAAATACATGCTCAGATGGCACGGTAAGCCAATTATGTATATTGTCTTTTAAGAGCGATGGTCGGATATCATAGTTCTGTATGTTTTTTAACTCTAACCATACAAAAGCAACTTTATGATTTTCTTTCGATGTGATACTTGGTAAAGCATCATCTTTTTTATTGTCTAAAACTGCTTTAAAAACAAGACTTATTTCATGTTTGTGACATTTGACCGATTGTGGAGTGTTAAGCCAAGAACGTTCAAATGCACCAATAAAACCTTTGACAGTTATCTGTTCGCCGGTTTCTTCAGATAATTCTCTGATTAAAGAGTCTGTTGCAGATTCTTGATATTCGATATGTCCACCAGGTAAATAATAAAAAACAGGATCACCTGATGCTGTTTTTAGTCGTGGATCATAGGCGCAAAGAATATGATCGTTGTGAATAATAATAGCTCGTGTTAGTACATGAATATCTTTAGGGATATCTGCTTGTGATGATATTTGCATGAATGTACATGTTATAAAAATGTATAAGAATTTTTTCATATTTTTTTCAAGTAAGTAGTTATGTTTTATGCCATGACAATTGTTGATAGCTTAGCAAAAAGGCATTAAAAGTTATACTTTATTAGGATAATATGAACTATTCACCTATTAAAGATTGTGTAAAAATAGGATTAAATTCATTACCATGGATAAATAATTTGGTTGGATTAATTCTAATTGTTTCTGATACATTCTGTAAAAGAGATGCTTTGATTACAAGGCATCAATTTAGAAATTTAAATCTATTCAAGTAATCTGTGCTAAGCAGACTTTGCGTAGGCGCATTGGGTGGGTTTTTATCAACTATCAAACTGAATGTTTCTCCGTGCCTTTTAAGATCAGATTGACAAGGTTTGCCAATTTTTTTAATTTCTACGGAGCAAGTTTTTATTGTGCTTGCGAGTTTTTTAATAATTACATGAACGAAAGTTATAAATTAATGTTTTTAAAAAGTAATTGTTTATATTTTGCAATCATTCTAACTTTTTGTAATTCACTCTATATTTCTGCTGTTGTCATTAATCGAATCATTGCATCTATTGGTGTAGGAGATACTCCTTCAGGTATTGCAATTACTCCAAATGGACGTTTTGCTTATATTGCAAATAGTAATAATGATGGTTTGGTTAATGGAAACACCGTGAGTGTTATAGATATTGAAACTAATAAAGTAATAAAAACGATTAGCGATTCTAGTTTTGATCAACCCTATACTGTTACGATTAATGCCAGTGGAACTAAGGCTTATGTAACCAATAGTAATTCTACAACAATTAGCATCATAGATATAAAAACTAACTCTGTTATTGGAGTTATTACAGGCTTTGATGGTCCTTCAGGTATGGTAATTACACCAGATGGAAACACGGCATATGTAAATAATTATGGATCTCCTGCTGGTGTTGGTAGCGCTAACGCTACAACGGTGCGTGTTGTTAATTTAGTAACAAATTTGATTATTGGTCCTGCAATTACAGTAGGTCTTGCTCCAGCTAGTCTTGATATAACCCCTAATGGATCTTATGTGTATGTGATTAATTATGTTGATGGAAATGTTGGTACAGGAACTATCAGTATCATAAAAACTGCAAGCAATACCGTTGTTGGAACAATTACTGGTTTGTTTGGTCCTTATTCAATTAAAATTACATCAGATGGTCTTTATGCTTATATAACTAATTTTGGAAGTAATGATTTTAGTCCAGTTGGCCGTACGGTTAGTGTCGTTGATCTACATGAAAATAGTATCGTAGATACCATTTTTGTTGGAATTCAACCTTCTGGCATTGCTTTTTCTCCTAATGGTCGCTTTGCTTATGTCACTAATTATAACACGTTGTATCTTGGAGCTGGATTTACCGATTTAACACCAGGTCAAGGAACGGTGAATATTATTGATATGTGTACCAATAAAGTATTGTGCCAGGAGCTTTTAACTGGTTCATCTCCTGCAGTTATAGCGATATCGTTGGATGGTAGATATGCTTATGTGGTAAATTATAGTGCCAATAGTGTCAGTGTTATTGATATTTATGATAAAATGTGGCTTAACGTTTGTAAGTAATAAAGTAGATGAATAAATGAAAAAAATAATATGGTTCTTTATCTGTTCATATCTATCTATATCGAGCATGAAAGTTATTGCTCATCAAAAATTAGCTGATGTAGAAAGTCCACGATTTAGTTCAGCTTTTTCTGCTGGGTATGTTTTTAAAAATGATTGTCGATTTAAAGATGTTTATGGTCTTGGCATGGTTAATATTATAACTGGTGATTTTGTTTATTATCCATGGGATTTTTGGGGTATTGGTGTTAAAACAAGTTATTGGCGAGCAAAAGGAAGAACTACATTTTTAAATTTTTGTACCAAGTTGGAAGAAATACCACTTACGTTTACCGTGCGAAGATTATTGATCTTTAAAAACAACTTAGAATTTTATGCATCACTTGGTGGTGGAATTATTTGGATGAGAGAAAAAAGTCAACTTGAAAAAATAAAAATGCTTAAAGGTATTGGAGAAGTTGAGCTAGGTTTAAATTATCCAATTTGTAATCATTTGAAAATTACAACAGCTTTCCGTTATCTTTTTCCACGACAATTTTTGGGCAATACGAAAATTGATGTTGGAGGATTAGATTTGAGAGCCGGATTTGAGTTAGCATTTTAAAAATAAAAATTTACTCAACCAGTTTAGACCGTCTGATGTCAGAATATCTTTAAGTTAGTACGTTCGACCGTTGATTTTGTTTAAACTTTTTAAGTAAATTGACAAAAAAATTATGTGATTTAGGTTTGGGTTAGTAAAATTTTTCAAAAAAAAGGAGATTTTCATGATAGAAGTTAAGGCTGATTGTCGACATCTCATTCCGTTGTTAACAGAATGTGCTGAAAAGTGCGATGAGTATGTAAGAGATCTAGTTCCAAAACATCATTGTATAAAACCAGCTCAAGAAGTTATCCAAGTTGCTAAAAATATGGTTGTTGTTTTTAAAGACCATATCAAAGAATGCACTAATACGATTTGTTCTACTGCTTGTCATGCAACTATGCGAGCATGTGAAAAAGCTATAGAAAAATCTACAGCATGTGTTGATGTGTGCTTAGGAGCAGGTAGCGACGAAGATGCTAAGATTGTTTGTGCAGATTGTGCGCAAGCGTGTCGCGATTGTATGAAAAGTTGCGATGATTGCGTTGAAAAGGCATGTGCATAATTAATTGATGCTTATAAAAAGTTTTGAGGAAATCATTAATAGAGATTTAATGATTTCCTCAAAACTTTTAGAATAACTTTTATAGTAAATTTTTTTTGAACTCAGAATACACATAAGAGAATTTGTTTTTTGCTCATATTTTTTATATATCAAAGTTAGAAATTATTTTGATACGAGAGAGTAGGGTTAAAAAATGAAAATAACTTTTTTGGGTGCAACTCGTGAAGTAACAGGATCAAAATACCTTGTTGAGCATGATAGTACAAAAATTTTAGTTGATTGCGGTTTGTTTCAGGGCGAAAAAGAAATTGAAAAGCGTAATTGGGATGCGTTGCCAATAGATCCGAGTAGTATTGATGCTGTAGTACTAACTCACGGCCATATGGATCATACTGGATATATACCAGTACTGATTAAAAAAGGATTTAAAGGGAAAGTATATTGTTCAAAACCAACCTATGAATTATGTGCTATTTTACTGAAAGATAGTGGAAATATACAAGAAGAAGATGCAAAAAGAGCTCACAAGGCTAGCTCCTTACACCACTTTTCTGCAGAACCTTTATATACTGTAAAAGACGCCGAAAAAGCACTTACATTTTTTCGAACCGTACCCTATGAAACTGTTTTTGCTCTTGGCAGCTTAAAAGTTAAACTGATTCAGTCATTTCATATTCTAGGATCATCATTTGTTGTTATATCTGACGGCAAAGAAACGCTTACTTTTTCTGGGGACCTTGGACGTCCTCATCAGCTCATAACGAAAGCACCTCCTCATCTAAAACAAACTGATTTTTTAGTTCTTGAATCAACCTATGGTGATAAACTTCACGGGCAAGAGGATCCTATAAAGGAGTTAGGTGAAGTAGTAAATCAAACAATAGCGAAAAAAGGTGTGCTTATAATACCGTCCTTTGCAGTAGAACGAACTCAAACGATTCTGTATTGTTTATACCAGTTAAGACAGAAAAATATAATTCCAGAAATTCCTATTTTTTTAGATAGTCCTATGGCTACAAAAGTTACTAATTTATTTAGTGTTTTTCTTGATGAGCACACATTATCATCAAAGTTATGCAGTGAGGTCTTTAGTATTGCTACCTATATATCTACGGTAGAGCAGTCCAAGCTCATTGATCATGTTGCAGGCTCTGCAATCATTATCGCAGGCAGTGGTATGGCAGATGGTGGTCGGGTATTGCATCATTTTAAACATTTTATCTTTGACGCAAAAAATACCATCCTTTTTGTTGGGTTTCAAGCAGAAGGCACTACAGGACGAGCTTTAGTTGAGGGTGCAGATAAAATAAAAATAGATGACCGATGGTATATGGTTCATGCAACAATAAAAATAATAAATAGTTTTTCAGCGCATGCCGATTATGAGGAAATTTTGGAGTGGTTGAGCTCTTTTAATCAGGGTATTAAAAAGGTGTTTTTAACGCATGGAGAGCTAGAGGCCAGTGAGTCGCTGCAAAAGAAAATAGAAGAGCGATTTGGTTGGTCTGTGGTCATTCCAAAGCATTTGCAGTCCTTTGATCTAGATTAGATTTATTAAAGGGCCATACCAGTATTTACAGCCACAAATACCCGTATTTGTAAAAATTTAATTAAAATCAGGCGACTAAGGCGCTAATACCCCCTTTGTAAAAAACCATGGCTTTGATATACTTAAAACATAAGAAATAAGTATTAAGGTTACATTTTTAATTTAAACCGTAGGGGTCCCTTTATGACACAAAATGATAAAAACACAGTTTTAGAGCAAGACGAAAAAGATACAGTTTTCAACCCAGCTGATGATTTACAGATTGTTATGCAAGGCGGTCTTCCTGTATCAGTAATTGTACCGATGGAAGAATTCGACAGAATGGCAATTACTATTGAACTTGCGCAAGAATTGCTTGAAGGCAAAGAACTATTTCTTGAAGATGGTACTAAAGTAACTTTCCAAGAAATGGTTGATCAACGCGTTGCTGCTGATCGTGCAGAGTATGAAGCTGATCTTGCTTCAATGCTTGAAGAAGATGATTGCGACGGCGAAGAATGCGACGAAGATTGCGGCGACGAATGTAATGAAGAAGAACAAGACTAAAAAGTCTAATTCTTTTTAGAAATTAAAAGACACTCGAGAAACCTATACTATAGGTTTCTCGAGTGTCTTTTTTTATGTCTTTAACCTGTGCACAGTAGAATTTGCGTAGGTCACTTAAGTGGATTTTTTTATGTTTGAACAGTAATTATTTAGTTTCCTTCTGAGTCAGAGCCTACATCTGAACTTGAATATGAATAGTAAGGAGTTGGTGCTTGAGAAGGAAGATATTTTGGAGTGTTAAAACGTGCTGATGCTGAGTATGGATTCCAATGATATCTACCACTAGGCAATACTATTTTCATTGGTAGATCTGAGCAGCTGCGTTTTGATGAAAATTTCAAACGCATTGTTTGCTCATGCCATTGCATTTCTGCAGTGATAATAGCATCAACAAGGCCACACAACTCTGCATGTTCATCATAGTTTCTGACAAATGTACTATTTAGAGATCTTGGTTTAAAACCCTGAGAAACAAACATAGAAGAGTCAATTGCTTGTAAATTAGCATTGCCAACTATTTCATAAAATTTGGCTTTGTTCAGGCCAAAGCGTTTTTCGATGTCTTCATTCCAAGCTTTAGCAATAACTTCAGCCAACAGATATGTCGTATTTTTTGTTTTAATAATGTCTGTGGGTAATGGTGATGAAAAATATTGTGATCTTGGTGTCTCAAGCAACAGCTTTGTAAATATTTGGTTTAAGCAACTAACTTCATGAGGTTCATAACCTTTTTGCTGTAATTCTTGAGCAAAAAAACCTTGCTCAGATCCAAGAGTAACGCCATGAAACAAAGAAATCATAAGAAATAGAATTAACATAAAAACCACCTAAAAAATGATAATAACATACGATGTAGTGTACTATTAATTGAAAAAAAATTAAACAAGTCGTTGCAGATTGAAACAATGATGATAAAAATTAGCTTACAAAGTTTAGAGAAAAATATGAACACTTGTGAAAGGTTGTAAAATTTTAGCAATGTTTACAGTCTTGATAGAATCAAAATCTAAATTCAACAGGTGAAAAAGTGCACTGCTGCAATATAATGAGATAAAGAAATATGCGTGACTTCTAAATTTCTTTTGGTAACGTGATTAAAATAATATATTAAAATATAGTTTGTTTGCTTGTAAAATTTAATTTTGAAAAAGGGGTTTTATGTTTTTACTATTTTTATCATTTTTTATATTCATGGCGAGTAGCGTAAGTCACTGTTCGCAGGCGCAAAAATTAGGAGAGAATTATTATCAAGCTAGAGTTGCTGTATTAGAATCGCTAGTAAATGCATTGCCTTACACGCCATCAGAGAGTATAAAAAACCAGAGTATGCTTAAGCTCTCTAAAAAAATAGGGTTGGAAGCATTCAAAGCTTGGACACAAGCAGGTCGAATTCCTGGAACAAATCAGGAGAAAGAAGTTGCAAATATTTTGAAGCGTTTATTTAATCGCTTTGAAATATTATGGAATGTGACTTATGAAGAAAAATTGGGTAAAGATGCAGTTAATCAATATTACCAATTGATTCAAGATATCTCCTATCAGTTTCCTGAAGAATGTTTTTTTAATGAAGGTATTTGTGCCATCAATGAAAAAGCTTTATTTAGTTATATCGATCAAGTTATAAAGCAAGCTGTTCAGACATTTGAACAATCGCCACAAACTGAACCACTTGCTTCAGGTACTTCAGTTTCTGATACGTTGGTTCAGCAAGAACCTTTTAAGCGTCATAGTGTTGTAGGTGATTCGTTTGTGAACACCCTTGTTTCATTAGTTGAAAATTCATACTTGAGAGGTCAAACAAATGGAGCAAAGGGTTTTTCAGTTATAAATGTTGATATGCCTGCATCATTACTCTCACAAGGGTTACAGGCCGCACAATCATCAGAAACAGTTATGCAATCTACTGTTGCAACAGTAGCAACACATTCAGCTCTTGTAGTGCCTATGTGGGCCAAAGTAGAGTTGGCAAAACTTTTAAAAGAAAAGGATAGTGAGTTTATTTTAGAACCTCTATTTAATGAATTAGCGATACATATGGAACAGATTAAATTACAGAATTTTTTGAATCCAAATATGAGTAAATTAGCATTAATAGATTTTAAAAAAGATCTTTTAAAGCAGGTTGTCATGAAAGTCGAAGCAATAATAATAAAGAATTGGAATCAAACATATAAGCTCATGATGGGGGAACAAGGAATGCAAAGCTATCATGAAATAGCAAAGCATTGTTTCGATGGTTATCAAAAAGATATTATAGCAGTGGTTTTAGATCAAAATGGTTGTGTAAATTCATTTAAATGTGTTTTTTTAGATGATGCGTCTGATTTTATGGATCATAAAATACAGCAAGATGTTCAAGCGTACATTGAAAATCAAAAAAAATTACAAAATGAGTTTCAGCAAAAATTGTTAGTTGAAGAGATGCAGAAAGCAGATCGTTTATGGCAAATAAAGATTGCTTCAGAGCGTAAAGCTGTTGTTAAAGCATGCGATCTTGGACGAGACCAAATTGCTCAAGAATGTGAACAATTCCTGCTTTCTCAAAAACAATTTTTGCAAAAAATAGCTTTTGAGAAAGAAATGATAGAACAAAAAAATTATCTATCAGATCAGCTTTTACGAGATTTGGACATTGAGGTAGCAGCTTCAATAGAAAAAGAAAAAGAACAGAAAGCTCTTGCGTTTATAGTTGCTGCAAATAGAGAGTCAGCTAAAAGATTTTTTGAAGCAGAACAGCAAGCAGAAGCTAGAAAAGTTATAAAAAAAAGATGCTTGGCAAGGGCAAGATGCTTGCAAGAAATAAAAGAACTGTTGTCTGAGTCGACATTGGAGCGTACTAATTTACAGCAACAAGAAGATTTAGGTATTGATCAATTAAAAATGGCAAAACAAAAAGATTGGACTTTTGCAGCACGACGAACAATGGATCGTGAACTTGATTTAATACGTACTATGCAGCGTGAAAAAGATGAATTACAGCGTGAAAAAGATGAACTCGTAAGACAATTGCAAGAATTACAAACAACGCCTCCAAATGTTTCTAAATCTGTTCCTGTAGCTGAATTGGTATTAAAAATTCAGCCTCGATTAAAAAAACACAGTAATTTTGTTGATGCTTTTACGCTGCCTATTTCTGAATTGTCAAAAGCAAAGAATTCGTTTTAGCAGCATAAAAGACCCCAACCCCTTTGTGTGTTTTTGGCTTATATGATACCCTTTTTGTATAGAATATATCAATATTAAAGGGGGATTTTATGAAAAATATTACAAAATTTACATTTCTTTCGATTCTATCGTTATTGAGCGCACATCAGGCATTACCATATCCTTTCTTTTACAGAGAAGTGCCGGTTGTTGTGTACCATGAACCAGTAGTTTACAGGCATGTGGTTTATCATGAGCCATCTGCTGCTGAAGTAATTGGTGTAGGACTAGGCTGTGGAATTGCGGCTTTAGTTGGTCTTAATGCACATCATAGACAAATCGCAGAATATACTAAGATGTTTCAAGACCTTGGTTATGACCGCGCGCAAGCAAAGGTGTATGCTAAAATGGCAGTTGAAACAGACGGTGGCTTTCAAGCTGTAGTAAGAAACATTGAACGAGAAAAAGAAGCACATCGTCAAAGAAATGCGCAAAAAGAATTTGAAGAGTTAAAGCATCAACAAAAATTAGAAAAATTGACGCATGAACATCAATTAAACTCGCTCGACAGCAATAAAATTTCTTTCAATAAAAACAATTTAATGTTGTTTGTTGCAGCATTATTATCTGTTTTTGCTGGACTGATGTTTGTTGGTTTAAGATTGTATAAACGAAAAAAATAACGCTTCATTAAAAATAGTTTTTTAAAAATAAAGTCACTCAAGCATTTTGAGTGACTTTATTTTTATGTAATTTTTTTAATGTAGCGTGCCAATATAAAAGTTAGCCTCGGTTAGCCCACTCTTCGTAGGTAGTAGCTCTTTCATGTGTACGCTGCTCCTCTTGTGTTGCATGACGTTTTGCCAATTCTGCATTTAACTGGGCTAATCGTTGCTTAGCATATTCGTGTGTATAATCAGTATGATCATAGCCCAAGATATAATGCTTAAATGTATGACCTGAATCATATTTTTCTTCTTTGAGCTGATCATCCGTCATATTTTCTGGACGGTTACGTGGCTTTAAATCTTCGAGTTTTTTTCTTTCTGTTCTTTCACGTCTATCAACCCAGTCTTCATGTATCTCTTTAGCTGCTATGCCAATTCTAGTAGCAGCAGTGGTTCCTACGGCTCCAGCAACAAGTTTAGCTTTTGTAGAGAAATAAGGTTTTTTAGGGCCTTTACCTTCTTGCTCGCGTTGCTCGTCTGCGTCTCTTTTTCCGCTTAAAAGATCTCTAGCATCTATAACTTCTCTCATTGCCTCATTGCTACCACCAGCATCAGGATGTGCTTTCTTTGCAGCTTGGATATAGGCAGATTGTATATCTTTTAAAGATGCATACTCAGAAACACCAAGTATGTTTGCGGCCTGCTGTCGAGACATTAATCGTGGAGCAGTAGCTCTAAACATGCCTGTTTGAGACCCGGCTGACCCTCGATCTGAGCTTTCGGAATTTATTTTTGTAGTTGGTTGTTGCCATTTCAATGCTAAATCTTGTGAGAAATCACTCATTTTCGGTTGATCAATACGAATGCGTCTTAATTTTTGGGTTGTCCATAAGGGCTGATCTGGCTGTAGCCCTGGCATCAATTCTGCTTGCATTTGTTTTATTGTTTTAGGATGTATTGTAGTTTGTGGCAGTTGTACAGTCCTAGCTTCTTGACGAAGTGGCTGCAGGGTTAAACCTTTTAGCGCTTCTCCTGTAAGTTTTGGTGTAGGTTGCGAAAATTGTCGCAAGCTGCTATACGTTGTCGAATAAAAGGCTGCTAAGCAGCATAGTGACGTAAGAAAAAATTTTTTTATGATCATATAAACTATCCCCTAATTTAGATAAACCCCTTTGTATGTATAGTTTTGCATAGCTTTGATCATGAAATCAAGAGTTTTGGTTTAGGGTATAGATAATTTAAAATGAGACTTGGAAGGTTTAGTTGATTGACTATGATAGAAATAGTGTCATAAATTGTCCGTAAATCTTTATGGTCTTAATCAAACGAATGAAAAAAGGAATTTATATGAAAATGAAACTTTTTATAATTATTTTATGCTGCTTAGGGATCGTTGAAATAAAAAATACATTACATGCTTCTAGTGCTGAACTATCTCAAGTAACTTCAGAAATGGAAAATGTTTCTTCTGGGGCAACTTTAAGAAAATCAGCAGGTAGTTCTTTATCTGTAAGATATTTTCAAGGTTCAAGTGAAATAGTAGACGAATTACGAGATAGTCAGTTCAATCGCTTAGCAGAGATGGAACGCCGTGTATCGGTATTGGAGCAGCAACGTTTTGCTAAAGAGATAGAAGAATTTAAAACTTATTTTTCGCAACTAGACATGAAGAAATTAAATTTGGAATTATCTTGGACTGAAATAGATTCTAAGCTTTCACGATTAGATAACATAAAGCTAGATTTTGAAAAGCTTGTACAAGACGTTAACGAAGTTGTTGGTGGAATTCATTCTCGTGTTGCGATTGCTGTGCAGCACGTAGCAGCTGCCGAAAAGAGACTAGAATTAGTAGAATATCATCTTGGTAATTTACGCCTTGAGTCGAAACAATTAGTTACAAAGATTTATGCTATAGAACATGAATGCATATCAAGTGGATCATTGGCTAAAAATTCTATTTTCATGCAAGAAGTTGAAATAATTTTGGCAAGATTGTTGGTAGAAAAATATTCAAGGCAATCACAACATGTTTTTTCGAAAGATGATGATTCTTTTCCGAGTGGACGTGCTAGTACTTGCTCACATCGTTCAACAGAAAATGATGATGAATTTAGTTCATAAAAGTTGTAATAAGGGTTAGTCTTTCTTTATATTTTTAGAGGAAAAATAATGGATTGTAAAAAATATGATACATCTGTTGGCATTATATTTTTGGTTTTATGTTTGTTTCATGTAAGGAGTGATAATATGAATGCATCATCTGCCCAGGCTAATTTAACACTGACGAGTCAATCATTTAAAGCAAATAGTCCAATTCCATCAAAGTATGGCTATGTGCCTAACGAAAATATTTCTCCTCAGCTTTCATGGACAGCTGGACCTAAGGGTACTAAAAGTTATGCAATTATTTGCCGCGATCCTGATGCGCCAACTAAAGAATGGGTTCATTTGGTAGCTTTTAATATTCCAGTAACAATGCAAGGTTTGCCAGAAGGCGCTTTAAGTAAAGCAAGCAGTGGTATTTCATTGGGAACAAATGATTACGGCAAGACTGGTTATGGTGGTCCAAAACCTCCATCAGGAACACATCGTTATTATTTTGATGTGTATGCTCTTGGAGTAGAGTTGTCACAACTTACTGAAAAAACGACGAAAGCAAATTTGCTGCAAGCAATGCAAGGTCATATTTTGGCTAAAGGCAGTTTGATGGGAACGTATAAAGCGACATAGTTCGTATGGATAAAAAAATATAAAGGGCCAGCTGTCTTAAAAAACAACTAGCCCTTTTGCAGTAAGGTGTTATGAAAGTGAATTATTTTCTCGTCATTTTGTTACAAGCTTCAACGCATTTTTTGCATTCTTCGATGCATTTTCTACATTCTTCTATGCAATCTTTACATGTTTTGGTGCATGTTACACAAGTTCTTGAACAATCTCTGCAATCCTTTGAGCAGATTTTGCAATCATGAGAACAGTCTTTACAATCTTTTGAACAATCTCTGCAATCTTTTGAACAGATTTCGCAAGCTCTTGTGCATTTTTCCATAGCTTTTGCCATATGATCATTATGATCATTGTCTTCATGACGAGCAAATACTGATGAATCACTTAGCAAAACAAAAGATGCGAGAAGAATAAATAATTTTTTCATAAGAATCCTTTTTTGTGATTTTTCTTGCAAACTATTTACAAGCTAAAAATCAATTCTTATAGGTTTAGATATGAAAAGAAAAATTGATTGTCAAATAAAGAGAAATTAGTAATTTTTGTAGTATCTTTGAGTGAAGTATTTTTAAAAAAAGGAAATAGAATGGATGGTTCGTTTTGGATTCAGGGTTTTGTTATAGGATTTACCGTTGCAACTTCCATTGGAATTAGTGGAGCGCTGTGTTTGCAAAATATGATGACTGGCAGAGCTTGGGTTGCCATGGCTTCTGCGCTTGCTGCAGCGATGGCGGATGCTACCTGTGCCGTGCTTGTGGTGCTTGGGCTGCAAGCTGGACACTCTTTACTGTCAGATCACTCAATAATGTTGAAAGTGGTAGCAGGGTTATTTTTATGCTTCTTGGGCATTAAAAGGCTTTTTAGTAAAATTTCTTTGCATGCGCACCACGGCAAAAGTAGTGATGTAATAGAAGCTTTTTTTTCAGTTTTTTTTCTTGCTCTTGTTGACCCGGTATCGATTATAGATTTTATGGCATTATCTGTTGGTCTTGTTGTTGATTTTTCAATTATGAAGGATGCCGTCAGTTTTGTAGTAGGGCTCTTTTTAGGATCAGCAACTTGGTGGTTTTCATGGTGCTTAGTTCTTGTTGTTTTGCGAAAAGATTTTTCACTCTCTGTGTTGCAATGGTTTGCGCGTGCATCATCTGCTGGGATATTTGGCTTTGGCCTATGGACGCTTTCATCGGTCTTTCGGGCGTAATTTGGTAAAAATGCTTAAAGTTGAGGGGTTTGTGTGCCCTTGCATGGACAAGAAGGTCTGCTTTTGATAGTATGAGAATGTTGTAATGCTCATTATTCCAAAAAAATTAAAGAATTTATTATGTCAAACAACCCTAAAATTTGTAACATTGCCATTATCGCTCACGTGGATCACGGAAAAACGACCTTAGTTGATCAACTGCTTAAACAATCAGGAACGATTGTTGACGCTAAAGATCGAGTCATGGACTCAGGGTCTATCGAAAAAGAACGCGGAATTACCATTCTTGCGAAAAACACCGGTATTTTATATAAAGATTATAAAATCAACATCGTTGATACTCCGGGTCACGCTGACTTTGGTGGAGAAGTTGAGCGTACACTACAAATGGTTGAAGGGTTCTTGCTCTTAGTTGATGCTGCAGAAGGTGTACTTCCTGGTACTCGTTTCGTGCTTCAAAAAGCGCTTGGTCTTGGATTAAGACCGATCGTTGTTATTAATAAAATTGATCGTAAAGACGCTCAAATTGAGCATACAGAACAACAAATTTATGATCTTTTTCTTGATTTAGTAACTGATGAATCTCAATTAGAGTTTCCAACGTTGTACGGTTCATCAAGACTTGGATTTATGACAACTGATTTAAAAGTCCAATCAGATACACTTATACCTCTTTTAGATACCATCATTCAAACTATTCCAAGCCCAACACCAAAAGTTGATTCATTACAGCTTTTGATTACCAACTTAGATCATTCTGATTTCCTTGGGGCGCTTGCTGTTGGTCGTATCTTTAGTGGTTCTTTAAAAGTTGGCGACCAAGTCGTCATGTGTAAAGATGACAAAGTTGGACAGCCAACTCGTATCACTAAAATGTGGCAGTTTTTGGGTGTTGAAAAAATTGAAGTTCAAGAATCAAGCTACGGAGACATTGTCTGTGTAGCCGGTTTTACAACGCAACCTGAGCTTGGAGCAACGTTATGCAACGTTGGTAAGCCAGCTCCTCATGCGTATGTTAAAGTTGATGAGCCAACACTTATTATGTACTTTTCCGTTAACGATTCTCCGTTTAACGCAAAAGAAGGAAAATTACTGACTTCTCGTCACATCAGAGAACGTCTTGACCGTGAATTGAAAAAAAACGTAGCGCTTCGCGTTGAAGGTACCGATTCTCCAGAGGTTTTCAAGGTTTCTGGTCGTGGACAATTGCACTTGGGTATCTTGATTGAAACAATGCGTCGTGAAGGCTTTGAGCTGCAAGTTTCAGCGCCTGAAGTTATTTACAAAATGGTTGATGGTGTTAAACAAGAACCGTTTGAGCACGTGACTATCGATGTTGAAGAACAATATCGTGGTTCTGTAATTGAAAACTTGGGCCAAAGAAAAGCTGAATTAGTTAACATGAAGCCGTTGCATGATGGTCGAGTTCGCATGGAATTTGAAATGCCATCACAAGGTCTTTTAGGTTTCCGTTCTCAGTTTTTAATTGATACTCGTGGTAGTGGTATTATCAACATCAGTTTCATTGGTTATAGACCATGTAAAGGCGAAATCCAGAAGCGTTTGAAGGGTGCCTTGGTATCTATGGAATCTGGTCAAGTTACAGCTTATGCTCTTGATACTTTGCAAGATCGTGGTGTTCTTTTTGTACAGCCTGCTGATAAAGTTTACGAAGGTCAGATCATTGGTGAGCATTCACGTGACACTGATTTAGACGTTAATCCTTGTAAAGGTAAAAAATTAACGAACATGCGTGCTTCTGGTACGGATGATGCGGTAAAATTACCACCTACAAAGCTTATGACGCTTGAACAATGTATGGAATGGATCAGACCTGATGAATTGATCGAGGTTACTCCTGTATCAGTTCGTTTGCGTAAAAAAGATCTAAACCGTAGATAATTTTTAGTAAATTTGATTTTAATAATGGCCGCATTGTTTATTTACAATGCGGCCATTATCTTTACTGCTCGTAAAATATTGTAAAAGACTCATTGTTCTTGTCGTCTTTATTGCTAATTATAATCGAAAGTATTTCTGCATTTTGATTATTTGGAAAAATGATTACAGACTCAGCGTTATGCTTTGGTTCTTTCTGAAAATGTCTTTTTATTGTAAAGTATGTCCTTTGCAGGGTATATGCGTCAATTACGTGTTTTAGCGGTTTGTTAGGATCAGATGCATTATTAAAAATCTGAATTGATGATGCATTAGGAAAACAATCTTGTATAGCGTCATGCTTTTTAGTAAAGACATACGAACCTGTTAGTAAAGCAAATAACATTAATTTATTTTTCATCATAAAAATCCCCATTTGGCATAAGAAATATTAGATCCCTATGGTTAGGATGCTAAAGAAAAACCTTTAAAAGCAATGGTTTGGGAGTGACTTATACATCTTAGGTGAGCTTCTGAAACAGGCTAAACTTGGTGTCAAAGTATAAAGATAAAACGTTGTGGGCGAATGCCATTGAGCGATATTGGTTAAAAAACGCGTTTTTTGAAGAGTTTTTTGACAAAATGACGTAATTCGTTCATACTGAAAATGTATAAATTTGGTAAGATAAAGGTATTATTCTATGAAACAAGGCATACATCCAGAGTTATTTGCAGTAGATGTAAAATGCACCTGCGAACACTCATTCATTACAAGATCGACAAAAAAAGAAATTCGATCAACACTTTGCTCAAAATGTCATCCATTTTTTACTGGTCAGCAAAGATTTGTTGATACAGCTGGTCGAATTGAAAAATTCAGAAAGAAATTTGCGAAATAATCGATTTCTTATTACATTCTTGGAAAATTTGTGTTTACTAAATGGGACCAGTTAGAAGCTTTACATAAAAGATTAGAAGACCAGGTTTCTTCAGGAAATGTAACATCAAAAGATCGTGCTGAGGTCCAACGAAACTTATCAAACGTTTCAGATATCCTCAATGGTCACAAAGAACTCGAGAAGACTCGGGCTTCTTTACAAGAAACAGAAAAACAAGCTCAACAAGAACAAGATGTTGAGCTTGTTTCATTGTTTAATCAAGAAATTCAAGATTTAAAATCTCAAATAGCTATTCAAGAAAAAGAGCTAGAAGATCTCATGTACACTGCCGACGAGTTAAGCACCAGAAGTGCATATCTTGAGATTCGCGCAGGAACAGGCGGTCAAGAAGCTGCTTTGTTTGTGGGTGATTTGCTTAAGATGTATCTTTTGTATGCTGAAAAGCGCGGTTGGAAAACTGAGATCACCGAGCAAAGTGTAACTGACTTGGGTGGGCTGAAAGAGGTTATTGTTCATATCAAAGGCAAAAATATTTACGGTACGTTGAAAATGGAATCTGGTGTTCACCGAGTTCAGCGAGTTCCTGCAACAGAAACAGCTGGGCGCGTGCATACATCAACGGCAACCGTAGCAGTGCTACCAGAGGCTGAAGATGTTGATGTGCAATTGAATGATTCAGATCTTCGAGTTGATGTGTATCGTTCAGGTGGTGCTGGTGGTCAGCACGTTAACACAACCGATTCTGCGGTTCGTGTAACACACATACCAACTGGTGTTGCTGTTGCTTGCCAAGAAGAACGATCTCAACATAAAAATAAAGCAAAAGCTTTAAAAATGTTACGTTCTCGCTTGCTTGCTCATGCTCAAGAGGTACAAAAATCGAAAGAGTCTCTGGCTCGAAAAGAACAAATTGGAACTGGAGAGCGTTCAGAGAAAATCAGAACCTACAATTATCCTCAAAACCGCGTAACTGATCATCAAGTTGACTTGTCAGTAAAATCTTTAGATTTTGTGATGCAGGGAGATTTGGATGAAATTATTAACGCGCTTTTGGATCATTCTCGTAAAACACGTCAAATGCTTCCTATCTTGGAAACTTTATAAAAAATAGTTTTTTATAATAGATGTTTGTTGTTTTAGTTACCGCTACCAAATAACCTTCTTTCCACATCTCTTCGTCCTTCCGACTTCGCCCAGGCGTCGACGGACACGCGTGCTCGCCTGTGCGCCGTAGCTTTATCGTAGGAGTAACACGGGGATCCATGTGCTGAAAGTTTTATCGTTAATTCTTTTCTCTTAGGTTAACCGCTTTTTTAGCAATCAATAGAAATGGTGTTGTCATTAAAATGGCAATTATTTTGATACTATAACTCATCGTGATGATGTGCCCAATGTTTGCCACAATGCCATAGAGTCCCAAGTAGCTAAACAAAATAGTATCGATGAGCTGTGAAGTGCCCAGGGCAAAATAATTTCTAAAAATAAAATATTTTCCGTGAGTTTGTTTTTTGATGTAACCGTACAGATGCATGTCGGTAAATTGTGTTATCAAGTACGAAACAAATGATGCACTTATAATGCGTATGGTGAATGCCATAATGCTTGCAAAATGAGGATGCGCATCGTCAGCAGGAGATGGTGTGTAACCTAAAATGAACAGTGTGGTAATCATATAAAAAATAGAACACGCAAAACTAATCCAAATTGCTTTACGAGCATACTGCTGCCCCCAAAATTCTTGTAGCAAATTAATACTAAAGCTAATACCGACAATGAATGCATCAGCACTCGTTACCGACCAACCAAATAGATTAATTTGTTTTATGACAAAAATATTTGCGATGACAAAAAGCAATGACACATAAGCGATGAGCGCTTCTTTACCAAGTCTGCAGAAAAGTAGTGTGCTCAGGCTGATAGTTCCAACATGTAGTGCAAATATAAATTCATTAGTCATGAAATAATCCTGTTTACGCCATCAAATATGGATAAAAATAGATCCAAGTCATTGCAAGTGTCGTAATAAACACCGGCAATTTGATCCATTTAAAATCGAACAAACTGTATGCAATGTTACATAGAGTAATCGTAACGATGATTGGATATCCGAAATTGATCGGTGCAATCGCCCATTTCAAAATATTAGTTAAACCAAAGTTTGAAATGATCATGGTGATGACAAGGCCAATAGTTAAGCTGTGAAGATAGCTCAATTTTTTATTAAAAATTTCATTACGTAGATATTCTGCAAAAACAGCAGCAAGTGCAGCCATGGTTGAAAGGCATGCCATCATGACAGCAGTAATTAAAATGATAACACCATGTTTTCCAACTACGTGCAGAGCAATGACTCGAAACATTTCTGCGCCATTCATTGAGCTGTCAACCAAGTGTGCATAATAAGCACCCAGGAAACTAAGTCCAACATAAAACGTTGTCATAAAAACACCAGCGATTGCGCCACCTTTTAAGCACATTAAAGCAAGTTGCTTATTGGTTAGTGAATGTTGCGTATCATTTAATTTTAATAAACGCACAATAATGTATGCAAAAAATAAAGCACCAAGTAAATCAAGAGTTTGAAATCCGAGCAAAACTTGGTCAAACAAAACGGTATTTGTTGGTAGCGTTTGCGGGATTGTAGTTTGAGCGCTCACGAGTCCAGCAATCACAATGAAGCAGAGTGACCCGATTTTTATTGGACTGATATATTTTGCTAATACGTTGAGAATTTGTGATTCTTTGTAGGTTAAAATAAATACCATTAAGCAAAATAAGAAACTAAAAAGAGGTAGCCCAACAGCAGGTAAAAATGGTGCAAGCATTGCGTATGGAACTGTAACGCAGCGTGGCATTACCAAGAAGGGCCCGATGATGAGCATGCAAAAAAGAATTGCGAAAAATCCTGGTATAGCCCCAATGCGATTAAAGAATTTTTTATAATCTCCATCGAATAAAATCATAGCCACCAGGCCGATAATTGGAAGAAGGACACCGGTTAAAAGAAACCCAAAAATACCAATATAATTTTTGCTTCCTGCCATCACACCTGCATTAACAGGATACATAATATTTCCAGCACCAAACAGCATGGTAAAGATTGCAAGACCAATGGTAACGACGCTTACGGGTAATTGTTTTTTCATTTAAATCCTTTTCAAATAATATCCTTTAATAATACGCATATTTGCATTTTTTTCAAATCTGGCCTGTTTTCAAAGTACTGGGGATGGCTTTTGATGCCTCTTTGCAGCAAATTAGAAGAGGCGCTTTTGCCACTTTTTTCAAGCCTGGTATGCTATTTGTAATGATTAAACCATACGATTAAACCATAAAAAAGGAATTTATTTTGAAAAAATTAATGTTGATGAGTGCTTTGTTTTTATCAAGTACGGTAGCTCAGGCTTCCTCAAATCAAGTCACTGTACGAAATCAGATCGCAGTGCATACCGGAGACATTCCATTGATAATTGTTGAAAAATTAATTCCTGTGACACTAGTTTTAGGAACAGATTGGTTTTTTGTTACAAGTGATTCTTCTAGTGCGATAGATCAAGTATTTAGAGCTACTGAGGTAACAAGTATTTTGATTGCAACAAGTACGAATAATGCCAATGCTGCAGATGCAGCTGTAAAAGTTGCATGGTTATCAGTTGTAGCACATTGGCTGTATAGACAATTTGAACCTGTCGGTACAGTTGCTGCAAATAATCGACGAGCATAAAGTAATAAGTTTATAACAAAAAAGCCCTTGGCCTAAAAATCAAGGGCTTTTTTATTGTTCGATTTTTAAGAAATTTGTCCGATTAAAACTCGTTTGTCAGTTGAAGCTTGCTGGTATCGGTTATATTTTTTACTTGCAGGATCCCAAGTTTCATTCTCGTCGTCAGATTTTTTTGCTTTCTTTTCAAAAATATCTTCAGGAATTAATCGATGTCCGCAAGCCACGCATCCGTATCCATACCCATGTTCAAACTTTACTTTTGGTTGTTGCCAGCAGTTGCAATCACACTGCACTATTTCTCGTTCTACTCGTCGTAGCACTTGTCCAGTGTAGACAAAGTCTCGACATAGATTACAACTATCAATTGATTGAGTAGCAAAGATTAAAGCACATAACAATAACTTTTTCATAAATCCCCCTTTTCTGAAATGATGAATTGATTTTGTTGTCAAAATGGTATCAGTTTGCTGGTAAGGATAGCAATAGTTGTAAAAAAGGTTTTTTAAAGGAATTTTAATTTTTCGTTAAGTTAACTAGGTTGTCAAAGACTTTGTCTCTCCACCTCTTCGTCCTCGGACTCGATCCGGGGATCCAGGTTCTCATAGTTTTTATGATATAAAGTTTACATAGCACATGGATCCCCGGGTTAAACCCGAGGACCCAGGCTTCGTTAAAACTTCGCCGGGCACGGCGAGAGGGGGAGGTTTTAAATTAGAGTATCGAAGAATGAAGTTGATGTGCTTAAAACAAAATCATACCGTTAGTAAGGAAGAATCTAGTCGATTTTATTGTGCTTAACAATGAATTCGAGCCAGCCCTGAGGGGTTCCCGTATCAAAGCGTTGACCCTTAATTTTTACCGCTAAAACCTTAAATCCTTTTTTAATCATGAGGTTGATGGTGTCAGGAAGTAAAATTTCGCCATTTGCAGCAGGTTGAGTGAGTGGAATATGAGCAAAAAGTGAGCTGTGAAAAATATAACGACCAACAATAGCTAAGTTGGATGGAGCGTCTGCAGCTTGAGGTTTTTCGACCAGGTGATCAATCTCGAAAATATCATGAGTAATTTGTAGCCCTGGCGCAACGACTCCGTATGAAGAAATCTGATCGTAGGGAACTTCGAGTACGCCGATGACCATAGCTTGATGCTCTTGAGCTATTTTTGCAAGGTAGCCGATTTCTGGCTTTGCCCCGAAAATAATATCATCAGGAAGAGCTACGGCAAAAAACTCATCGTTTTCAATTGCTGGTTGAGCGTGTAGCAGAGCATTTGCAACACCTTGGGGTTTGTTTTGAATAAAGTATTGAAATTTTGCAATGGCAATAAGTTTGTTTAATTCATCCAGACAAGAGCTTTTACCTTGCTGCGCTAAAATATCTTCAAGGTGCTGGTTGCGTGTAAAATAATCAACTATGACGCTTTTTTCAGGTGAAAGCACAACGAGTATGTTGTCTATTTTTGCATCCAGACCTTCTTGGACAATGTATTGAATTGCTGGTTTGTTTGAAAGGGGCAACATTTCTTTTGGAATGGATTTGGTGATTGGTAAAAATCTGCTACCAATTCCAGCAGCTGGAATAATTAATTTTGAGATATTGTAATCCATTAAAAATGCCTTATATTAAATTGCTTAATTTAAACTGTTTTTTTTAGAACTGTTGCAAAAACTGTATATTGCTGCTGTGTAGAAGTCTGATGTCAGGAATTTGATATTTTAACATCGTCAATCGAGTCAGTCCAAATCCAAAAGCAAAGCCTGAATATTTTGTTGGATCAATGCCACCATGTTTTAAAACTTCAGGGTGAATGAGTCCAGCCCCCATCAGTTCAATCCATCCAGTTCTTTTACAAACTGAACAACCTTCTGAACAAAATGGGCATGATGCATCGATTTCAAGGCCTGGTTCCACAAAGGGGAAATATCCTGGGCGCACACGAATGGTAATTTCTTTTTCAAACAGCTGCGTCAAAAATGATTTTAAAGTAGCTAAAAGGTTGGAGATAGAAACGTTTTCTGCAATGTACATTCCTTCAAACTGCATAAACATAAAATCATGGGAAGCATCAGTTGCTTCATTGCGCATGGTTCTACCAGGAGCAATAATTGCGATAGGAGGTTTTTGAGTTTGCATGGTTCGAATCTGAACCGTTGAAGTTTGAGTTCGTAGTAAATGTTGCACGTCAATCCAGAACGTATCTGAATCTTGGCGAGCTGGATGATCTTTAGGAACATTGAGAGCAGTAAAGTTGAAGAACTCTGTTTCAAGTTCTGGTCCATCGGCTACAGCAAAACCCATAGAGATAAAAATGTTTTGAATTTGCTCAGTGATTTGAGTGTATGGATGCAAGCTGCCTGTTGTAACTGGTTTAGAAATTGTTACATCGAAATATTTTTGTTTTTCTTCTTGGGCGTGAATTTTTTGTTGAAACAGTTTTTCTTTTTTATCATCGAACAACTGTTGAATTTCTTTTTTAAGTTCATTTAATTGTGGTCCAACCAAGCGTTTAAGGTCTGTATCAAGAGTTTTTAATGTCTCAAATAGTTGAGCAATGCTTCCTTGGCGAGATAGATATTCTAGACGAAAAGTCTCCAGGTCTGCTTCGTTTGAAACAGCTTGGAGCTTTTGGATTAAATCTTGTTTTGACTGGTTTAAATTTTGTAAGTTCACGTTAATTTAGCCTTTATAGTCGCCCATTTTTGATACAGAAAACAGATTCTTGATCATTTTAGTAGCGTATCAAAGGTTATTGGTGTTAGCAAACTTTTCCAAGATAGGGTGAGTATTGAATTGAAAGGGGGTGATTTAAAAGTATTTTACCAAAGTCTGTTTTTGGCGAACGCTCTACCAGATCCAGATTTTAAATATTTTTCAAAAGATGCTGCTTTTAATTTATCATCAAAGCCAATTAATACTTCTATGCTCCAGGGCTTATGCAGTTTCGTATGAGGCGATTTACCTGAGTTATGTGTTTTTAATCGCTCAGCAAAATTATCCGTAAAACCAATATACTTTTCATTTGGAAATTCAATAGATCGGATAAGGTATACGTAATACATGATATTTATGACTTTTTATTTTTATTGTCCAGCCTGCGTGTCAAGCTAACGCTTGCTTACTTCGGCGGACAGCTTTCGCTTGTTATATCGAATTTATTTCTTCGAATATTGTTTTTTGGCATTCAGTTATGGCCGTGCCAGCTGAAGCCTTGGCGAAAGCTGGTGCCCAGAGATGGAATCGAACCACCGACACTCTGCTCTTCAGGCAGATGCTCTACCACTGAGCTACCTGGGCGTAATTTGAATTTTCAATTTTGATTTTCAACGGATTGAAAAAAGAATGAATTTTTAGAGCAATTCGTTAAACAGGATATCTGGAGCAGGTTTAATTGTCAAGAAGCATTATAAGCTCTTTAGTTTATTTTCTTTTTTAAAAAAACACATAAGATAATCAAGTAACACATAGGAATCAATGATGATGCTTTAAAAAAGAAGGATTGGTGGTATGAGGGTGTTGATGTCTGAGTCGTACAATATTGCTTGGTTTACGTTAGCTGATTTTGTAACTCGTGGAGAAAAAGAGCGAGCATTAAGTATGCTTAGATTATTAATGCATTCGGTTCAAGATGTCGCCATAGCTCATCAGCTTGAGGGTGATATTTTACTAGCATTTGCAGATGACTGCGCTTTTGATCGATATTATACTGCCGCAATTTTGTATAAACAATCTGAAAGGTATCAACAAGCTATTAGTGTTTGTCTGCAAGTATCTTCGCTTAAAGAAGATGAAAGAACTTTGGAAGTTCTTCTCGATATCTATGTCATACTCAATAATAAATCAGAAACTTTAGAAACATTTTCTCGGTTAGCAAAAGTTTGTATTTCGCAAAACAATACAGAGTTATTGCAAAAAATATTTCAAGATCATTTTTCACAAAACTCGAAATTGATGCAGGCACTTTTAACTGCAAGGTTAGTTAGGGCTTTGTTGTTGTACGATGAAACAAATAAAAGTATTACAAAATATATGCAACAAACTCTTGATCTTTTCCAGGCATCTTTGCAATCATCTGATCTGTTACAAACAGATTTGCAAAAATTTTTATCTGAGATCAAAGTTTTAAACTTTGATGAGTATAAAAAAGCAGAACTTTATTTAGGAAATAATCTTTAACCAAAAGGAGTTCAGATGAAGCGTTTAAATTCTTATGTGTTAGCCGGTATTTTGTGCGCAGGAGCTGTGCACGGTAAACCTACGGAAAATGAAAAGATGAGTAAAGAGGATAATTCAAAAAAGGGAGAGATTGTTATGACCAATGCAGATAAAAAAGTAAGCCAACAGTTGTTAAACGAACTTTTAGCAAATGAAACAGTAATGTTGTTTCAAACGTTAAATTATCATTGGAATTTAACTGGTCCAGAATTTCATGATTATCATTTGTTGTTTGATGCGCAGTATAATGCATTGTTTGCGGACTTAGATAAACTTGCAGAACGCGTACGTGCCGTTGAAGGTGAAGCTCTTGGTAGCATGAAAGCTATGCTCAAAGAAGCAAGTCTTAAAGAAGATACTGGCGCTACACCAGCTCCAAAACAAATGGTTAAAAATCTTTTGAAACAATATGAAGCTTTAATAGAGCTGACTCGTGATGATATTAAAAAACTTGAAAAATCAGATATTGTTACAAGCAATTTCTTACAAGATTTAGCTGGCAAACATGAAAAAACTGCTTGGATGCTACGATCATTAGCGGCTAAGTAATAAGAAGTTACAAATCAACTGTTCCTGAAATATTGAATTCGTTTAATTTTGCAATGAGATCAAGATTTAATGAAATTGATTTTTTAGTGACCAGTTTGATGCTTTTACCATTTTCTTGAAACACCATACGAAGGGGGATCTTTCCTCCTTCTATTTTTTTAATGAATTCAATATGCTCAAGCGTTACGTCATCAGGAAGTTGCAGCGTTACTTGATTAATTTTATCCCACTGATCAAACACAAGTTCTAAGGGCACAAACTGGTTTGCTTTAATTTTGCAGCTTGCTTGTGCTGCAATATCAAGAGATCCTTTGACCACGAATATAGTGTAATCGCTTAACCATGGCTCAATTTGTTTAAATAATCGTGGGAAAATAATAATTTCTGCATGATTATGCAAATCTTCGATTTGAACAAAAGCCATACGATCACCTTTTTTAGTAGAGATGATTTTTTTCTGCGTGAGCAGCCCGTACGTGGTAACAGTTGGTTCTTGTTGCGCGCTTACAGGTTGTTTTTTTAAAAGTTCTAAAAGATCATGGATGTTATTTGCCTGTATCCAAGCAAGTTGTTTTTCGTTAACTTGCACAGGATGAGAGCTGATATAAAAACCTAAAACTTCTTTTTCTTTTTCGAGTCTTTCTTTATTTGACCATTCAGCTCTTTGCGTAAATGTATAGGCTTGTCCTTGACCAGTTTGTGCTTTGCTTGTGCTAAAAAGTTGCATCTGGCCAGTCAGTTTATGTTCTTTTATTTCAAGTGCGAGTTCAATGATATGAGCAAGCTCATTAAATTGTTGTGCACGATTGCCGGCCAGTTCATCAAAAGCTCCGGCACAAATTAAATTTTCAAGCACGCGTTTGTTTGATGTTCGTAAATCAATACGCTCACAAAAGTTTAAAATGTCTTTAAACGGTCCATTTTTTTCTCGATCAGCAATAATATTGTGCAGTGCAGCCAGGCCAATATTTTTTATACCTTGCAGTCCAAACAGTATTTTGTCACTCACCACCGTAAAATCTACATGAGAGTTATTAATGCTTGGTGGTAAAAGTTCAATGCCCATGTCTCGCGCTTCTTTCAAATAAAAAGCCATTTTTTCAGCATTGCCAGATTCAAGAGATATTAAACATGCTGCGAACTGAGCAGGGTAGTTTGCTTTTAAATAAGCCGTTTGATACGCAATGAGCGCATAGGCCGCAGAGTGAGACTTGTTAAAACCGTAACCAGCAAAAAATGCCATCAATTCAAAAAGTGCATCAGATCTTTTAAGGTCAAATCCCTTTGAAATTGCTCGCTCGACAAATATTTTTTTCTGCTCGGCCATAACGTCAGCTTTTTTCTTACCCATCGCTCGACGTAAAATATCAGCTTCTCCGAGTGAATATCCACCGATGACTGAAGCGATTTTCATAACCTGTTCTTGGTAAACAATAACTCCGTACGTTTCTTCAAGCACATCTTTTAATTCATCAAAGAAATAATTGATTGTTTGTTTGCCATGTCGGCGCAAAATGTAATCGTCAACCATTCCGGCGTTTAAAGGTCCTGGGCGATAGAGTGCGTTAACCGCGATGATATCTTCAAATTTGTCAGGCTTAAGTTTGCGTAAAACTTCTTTGAGGCCATCAGACTCTAGCTGGAACACACCAGACGTTTTTCCAGCTTGTAAAAGGTCAAATGTTTTTTGATCATCAAGTGGAATATGATCGATATCAATTGTTATATTTTGTTGTTTTTTAATTAAATTGAGAGCGTTTTTAACAAGCGTTAAGTTTTTTAAACCTAAAAGATCTATTTTTAAAAAACCAATGCTTTCAAGTTCTGTCATTGCATATTGAGCAACGATTGCATTATCTTTTGGTGGGATAAAAATAGGAAGCATTTCATGCGTTGGCTCAGGAGTAATCACAATGCCAGCAGCATGTTTTGATGCGTGACGCGTAACGCCTTCGAGCTTAAATGCAATATCGAAAACATGTTTAATTGTTGGATTATTCTGGATTAGTTCTTTAAGTTGCGGCTCTTGTTCGAGTGCTTCTTTGAGCGTAATTTTTAATTGTTCGGGAACGAGTGCTGTGATCATGTTTGATTCTTCGAACGGCAGTCCAAGTGCTCGAGCAACATCTTTGATGACACCTTTGGCAAGCATGGTTCCAAATGTAATAATTTGGCACACTTTATCATGACCATACTTATCTTTAATGTAGTTGATGACCGATTCTCGGCCTTCAATGCAAAAATCGATATCGATATCTGGCATGCTGATACGTTCAGGATTTAAAAAACGTTCAAAAAGTAAATTATATTTGAGCGGGTCAATGTTGGTAATTTCCAAGCACCATGCAACCAGAGCTCCTGCTGCAGAACCACGACCAGGGCCAACAGGGATATCGTTTCGTCGCGACCACATAATAAAATCACTCACGATCAGAAAATACCCAACGAATCCCATTTTGATAATCAGATCCATTTCAAGTTCTAACCTGGCTACATATTTTTCTTTTTCTTCGATTGGGAATCGTTTTTTAAGGGCTAATGTTTCAAGCCCAGCTCGGCATAACGTTTGAAAATATTGCTCTGGTGTTTGTCCTTGCGGTGTTGCAAATGCTGGAAAAAATAATTTATCTGTTTCAAATTTAAAGTTGCACATGTCTGCAATTTTGCCAGAGTTGTAAATTGCTTCAGGATGATCTTTAAAGATCTCAAGCATTTCTGTCTCAGACCGCATGTATGCACGACATTCTTTAAAGCTAAAGCGCGTCGGGTCGTCAAATCGTTTACCGGTACCAATTGCAAGCATGACTTCATGTGCTTCATGGTCGTGCTGTGAAATGTAATGGCAATCAGTGGTGGCAACGCAACCGATGCCAAGTTTGGCTCCAAGTTCAAAAAGTTTTTTATTCATCACCACTTGTTCTGCTTGGTCTTCAGGCTGCACTTCAAAATAAAAACGATCTTTGCCAAAATGCTTCACAAACCAATCGATTTGTTTTAAAGCTTCTTGCTCTCGATCATTTTTTAAAAGTTGCGGAATGTGACCACCCAAGCATGCGCTGGTAGCAATGAGTCCTTCGCAGTGCTCTGCAAGTATGTTGTAATCGATACGTGGCTTGAAGTAAAAACCTTTTTGATATGAAAATGCGATAAGTTTGCAGAGGTTTTTATACCCGATTTCATTTTCGACAAGTAAAATTAAATGATAATATTTTTTATCAACCGAACGTTGATCCACGTCTTCAGTGATGTATGCTTCCATACCGAGAATCGGCTTGATGCCAGCTTTTTTACACAGTTGAAAAAACTTTACTGCACCAAAAATATTTCCATGATCCGTTATAGCGAGTGATTTTAGTCCTTGCTCTTTTGCATGATCAACTAATTTAGGAAGGGTGATTGCACCATCAAGTAGTGAATATTCTGTATGAAGATGTAGATGAGTAAAATGTTTTGTCATACAAAATAATATTTTTTAAGTTTTTTATTGAAATTTGTCTAGTTCTGCGCAAACGATGACAAGAAATTTTATCCCCTTCTCCTCGTCCTCGGGCTTGACCCGGGGATCCATGTGCAGTAGATACTTAACCTTAAGTAATGTAAGTTTTTTTAGTGTACCTAAAATTTTGGAACTTGTGTATGAGAGATTTTGCGGGTAGTAAAAAAAGAAGATAAGAAATATAACGCTTTGTCATAACATTTGATCTTCTTTTTAATAAGTTAATTCTATTTTTCCATTGAAGGTGTTTTGCTTTGCCGTTAGCTTTAGCTTCCAATAAATTCATTTTCAAAATCAATAAAAAAGGGTATATGCATAGTAAATATTTTTATACAAACAAAAAAGGATCGTTTTATGAAAAGTGCAAAAATTATTTTAATAAGTTGTTTCTTTGTAAGTAGTGCGTTACTTATAGCTCCACCAAAAGAGATTGAAGAAGTATCTATGGCGCAGCGTTTAAATGCTTACAACCAAGCATATGAAGCTGTAAGATGCGGCTATGTGAAAGAATTAGAACGAGTCTTGCAAACCAGAGAAGAAGATGGCCTCATTAAAGCTGAAGATGACTTTAAGTTACGCAAAAGAGAACTAGCAGACAAATATCCTGATGTGGTTCGATCTTTGTAAAAACAATAACATTTATACAGCTACATATCCTGAGCATATCTTTGGCAGGTTACGCTATTGATACATCCAAGGCTTGCAAAACTAGTCCAGATGTGCGTGATTCCATAGCTCATGAAGGGTAGGGGGATTCCAACAATGGGCATTAAATCAAGCACCATGCCAATATTAATCATTGTTGAAAACACTATGGGCGCCAGAAGGCCAAAGCACATCAGTTTTGGAAAAAATGAGGTGATGGTCAGTATCATCCCGAGTAGCTGAAAAAAGAGTAAAATATACAACGCTAAAACGATAATTGCGCCGACAAATCCTGTTTCTTCACAGATGACAGAAAAAATAAAATCTGTTCTACTTTCTGGCAAGAAACACATTTTGTTCTGAGTTCCTTTTCCAATTCCTTTTCCAATAAGTCCACCAGAGCCAACAGCTATTTTTGATTGTTCGATTTGATAACGCTCTTTGTTACGATCACCTTCACCTAAAAAAACTAAAATACGTTGTTTTTGATAAGGCTTTAAAAAGTGCCATGAAATGGGTGCCGTAACAAGTATACAAAGGCCAGCCATCATAAAAAATTTTGTTTGAAGGCCAGTAAACCAGAGCATGAGTGATCCAGAAAATAAGATGACGAGTGCGGTTCCTAAATCAGGTTGCTTGAGAACTAAAACAAAGCTGAGACAAATGACAGCAAGTGGAATGCCATACGTGATTGGCTTGGGCTCAGTTTGCTCTGTATCGTGCAAAAAATAGTAGGTGATGAACATAGGGAAAAAAAGCTTAGCAAGCTCTGAGGATTGAAATTTGACGAATCCTAGATTGATCCAACGTTGCGCTCCCATTCCTACAGAACCTTTGATGAGTGTGAAAAGTAAAAGACCGATGGTCAAAATATAGAGCCAATAACCAGTACGACAAATGGTGCGATAATCTATAAAGCTACAAAAAAAGTAGATGAGAATTCCTGAAAGGATTCCAAGGATTTGTTTTTTGAAAAACAAAGAAAAAGCACCATCTTTGCATGTTGTGCTGAACACAAAACAAAGGCTAATGCTTGAAAGTATTAACACCAGGAAAAGACTGATCCAGTCAAAGTAACATAAATATCTTCGATTAACGAATAACATAGTTTTTTTGTGTTGTGATTTTTAGGATTTTGCAGCAAAAAAAATTATACGTTAAGCAATGTTTTTGTACACGTTTAGTTTTTAAATACATTCGATATGAGGTTTTAATAAAACAAAAGGCTCGCAATGAGTGCGAGCCTTTTGTTTTATTAAAATTAAAAATTAATCATTTAAAATTATTTTTTTTTGAACTAATGGGTGATCTTGCAGATCAATGAGCATTTTTTTATTCTCATTAAATAGAGCTTCACACTTTGATAAAATATATTGATTTGGAGCTTTATCTAAAGCCATAAGACATTTTATACGATCATCAGTATTTAGTTGTCCTGTAGAAGAAAGATCTTCACACTTTAAGTTCAGGCTCAGTAATGTAGCAAGTCCAAAAAAATCTCCATGAAATAATCTATTTCGAACTTCTCTTGATAGAATCAAATTCTTTTTATCTATTTCAGACAAACGAAAGGTATCAATTATTTGTTCTTGGATTTCTTCTAATTTACAATTCTTATCCCAAGCATTTCTAATGATAAAAGGTTTTATTACGCCTGTACTTCTTTTAATAGTACCATTTAGTAATGGAATTTTTTGTATTTTCATAAATTCATCTACTAAATAACGCATTAAAAATTCTACAAAGCATGCTTTACCCGTAGCTGATTCATACTTTAAAATTACTTGCTCTTCACTTGCATTTAATAATTCTGATTTTCTCATACATAATCCTTATAAGTTGTAATGTCATTTCATAATGTTTGACTTTAGTATACCACAAAACAAAGCTATGAAATGCTTATCTGCTTTGATTTAGGTAACTTTAATCTGAATGTTAGCTTAAAATTTCTTGTATATGTTTACCTGCCGCGTTCATTGATGCACACGGATGCTCAGGATCAAGTTTTTCAAATGGACCAAAATGACAACTGCCAGGAGCTGAGTTCCATTCTGAGTAAAATTCTGGATCGTTGGTATGCCCCCAGAAATAAATACCTTTGACCGGAATTCCTTTATCTCGCGCAAGTTTGCATACATGTAGCGTCATATCAATAAAATCTTTTTTCGTTTGCTCGTCTGGCGTGTTACATCCTGTTTCAGCGATGTAAATATCTTTGCCAGGAAATGCTTTATGTGTTTCGATGATGCTTTCGAGTGCTGACTCTGCGTCAATTTTACCAGAGCAGTTATCGCCTTCTGCTACCCAGAGGTTAAAATGTATTGCGGGGTACAAGCTGAGAGCTATACCGTCAAAATGCTGCGTATGGGTTTGCATAAGGCTAACAAATTTTCCGTTGTACATTCTGCTTGCAATGCTACAAATAAACATTTCTAAAAGTCTTCGTGGATCACCGACACCATGTTTTGGTTTCATAGGTTTCCATTGATGCGAGATAAGCACTTGAATTTTGGGATTGAGAGCTTTTATTTTTTTAGATGCTTGAACATGCGCTTGAACAATATTATTAAAATACGCATCCTGGTCTAAAGAGCTTTGAAAAGGAGGAAGAGTTTGTCGTTTGACCCTAAAGCCAAAAGCAACTAATTGACTGATCGGGCAAACGTGTGTGATTTGTGGTGATGATGCAACGACTTGAGAGCAATAATCTGCAAACCACTCTGCGTGCTGAGGTTTTTCAAAAAGATTTGGAATGCATGAAGGATTTGCATAGTGGTGTAAAAAAAGCATAGGATTGCCAATTTGTTTTAACCATTGAGCTTGTGCTTGCAGCTTATCTTGATCAATTTCGATAGAATCGTCTTTTAAGACATCACAGGCTTCAAGGGAAATTCGATAATTTGGCAAGGCGCATTTTTTGCAGCCAACTTGTTTGTTAATGTTTAAATGATCTATTTGTGCAATCATTGCTTGTAGGTGCGCAGGTGTTAAAGTTGATGGTGATTTTGGTTGCTCGATTAAAGAGTTTTTATGAGAGCATTTTAAACAACGCTTCATAGTAAGTTTGTTGGCTGAGTGATTAGACGCTAAGTCTTTTATGAGCTTTTTTATTAATAATTTATTTTTTTCAGGGTTTAAGCTGCTTGGGTCAAAAACAGTTGAACAGTGACTACATGCAACTTTTGGCAACGATCTAAGTACGTACCAAATACGCTCTTTGCTTTCAAGCCAAGATTGAGGATCAGCTTGCTGCTGTGCAATAGTTTGTAAAGTTGAGCGAATGTGCTCGGGATTGACGGTATTTGAGGTTTGATGGGTTTGGGACATAGAAGTACCAAAACTGATTACAAAAGGGTCATTTTCATCAGCATTAAGCGCCTGATAGGTATTTTTACCCTGTGGGAATTTTTCCTTAGCAAATACTAAGCCATTGACATGGATAATGCCGACGAGCAGCAATAATTGAAGAAATGAAAATATCTTATTTTTCATGAAAACCCCCATAAATTACCGTGTTTTTATAACCTATAAAACAGTATACGTTTTTAGATGAAAAACGCATCTGGTAGGGGTAGTTTTCCGTCCTCGGTAGCTTGTGTGACAAAATATTCTTTTTGCTCAGAGTTCAGCGACAGGTAGATTGCGCTATAATAAGTTTTAAAAAATAATGAAAAAAATATTTGAAGTTTATCGATACTATCTTTGCGAACTTTTGTTAAATGATCGATAACACCTTCAATGTCTCTGTACGTTTTTGTAACATAGCCAGCAGCTTTTTTAAGGTGCGCATGTTTTAAGTCTGATGTGTGAAATGCTATTTCAAACAATACTTTAATATCTGAAATAGTAGCAATGGCTGAAGTAAATTCACTTTGAATGAGACCTAATTGTGCAGTGATTTCATGTTGTTGTTTACCCCATGCAATAAGAGCAGTTTTTAAATCAGTGATTAATGTTTTGGTTGGTTGAGGATTGATTCGTATCAGATGTGGCCCAAGATTTTGTAGCTTGCTAAAAATTTCTTGAAAAATGATTTGTGATTGTTTAATAGAGTCGATTGCTTGCTCTAAATTAGTTGTATCATTGTTGCCGATTTTCATGTTTGTTTGCCATGAATCATTAATCGATGGTGTTTGAATCTTGAGAAGCTCTTCTTGAATCGTAAGCTTAGCTCTGATCATATGACATGATTCTTTTGTGACTAAATAACTGAGTAGAATTATATCGATCAAAGTTTCTATGTGCTGCGTGTTTGAAAGCGTATCGATATGAGCTGTTTTCCATTCATGTGCTGTGCATTGAAAAGCGGTGCAGAGTTCTCTTTTTGATGAAAGTAAATATGAAGATGTTGCTGTGCACAGTGCGATGATAAGCCAAAGATTGAATACAAGCTTCATGAAATTAACCTTTTTTTAGATTGTTCAAGATCGTTATCGCAAAATGCATGAGGCATAAGTTCTTTAATTGTTGTTGTTGCAATGACTCTCTGCGGTGTTGCAATAATGATGATCGCGTCGCTACAAAATTCATATATCATTTGTCGGCACGCTCCGCAAGGAAAAACGCCAATATCGGTAACAAGTGCAAGATGGGTAAATGTGTTGTGTCCTGCTGTCAGCGCTGAAAAAATGGCAACACGTTCAGCACACATAGTCAGACCGTATGAAACAGATTCGATATTAAAACCACCAATAAAAGTTCCATCTGAGCTGCGAAGTGACGCGCCAACTTTAAAATTACTGTAGGTAGCAATAGCGCTCTGTTGCATGGTTGTTGCGAGTGAAACAAGGTCGGAAATTGTAAAAGAAGATTGATTTTTTTGCGTCATTGGTATCGTTGATTGTGCTATGAAAAACTACTCTATAGAAGTCTAGAGTACCATCTTGCCAAAGTTCTGCAAAGTGCAATCTGCAAAAAATTAAAAATAAGTATATCTAGTTTTTTTAATCATCTTACTTTGAAAATAATAGAAACCTGTTAGGAATCTGTGGTGATATTTTAGTGGGTTTGTTATGATTTGAAGTAGAAATACTTATTTTTCAAAAGGATTTGAATGGACTTTTGATGCTGATACTTTAGGACAAAAAATTCTTGGTAAACACAAAGGTTCAGTTGGCAAATTTATACCATATTCGGAGATTAAATTTTTATCATGAACTATATAAAAATTACAAAACACTCAGATTTTAAAGAGCTTTTAGAAGAAGATATATTGATAACTGGAAAAGCTTCTAGGCAAAAGGAAGAACTTGATTATAATACCTGGGGTATTATGTTCGACTATGACTTTGTTGCAAAAGTTACCTTGCAAGATTTGCAAAACTTTTTTGCAGAACTCAAGCATTATAAATCTATGCAATTGAAAAAAAATAAATATAAAGGACCTGTTACGTTATACATTTGGGTTGAGGATATGTCATTACAGTTATGCTTTGATATTTTATCAGGCAGTAATATTAAATTGCCGTTTCGTAACTGTAAGTTAAACATTTTAAAATCAATGGATCCCATTTTGCAAAATTTTCTTGACGCTGCTCAACGTGCAGCTGTTAGAGAATGCACCATAGGCATAGAAGAAATAAAGTTTTTTGAACCAGGAGATCCTGGTTTTGATGATTTTGATAAGATGGAAGTCGATAAAACAGAACGTATTTGCGATGTTTACGTTACAACTTTGCCCTAGATGATTACAGCGTCCATTTGGTTTGTGTAAAAAAGAGCTCAACAAAAAAGCTGGTTGTTAAATAATAACAACCAGCTTTTTTGATCTTGAAATATAAAATTAAGTTTATCTGGAACAGTCACTTGTTAAGCGTTTTATGCAGTAATTTTCATTGTGTAGTATTTGTTCATTGGTATATTGGCATAATTAGTCAATGATAGGAAAGGAGCGCTTATCGCTATGATACCTAGCCCTGGAAGACCGACTTGTATAAATGCCAATAAGCCTCCTAATGATGCTAGCGGGATGCTAAGAAGTAGGAGTGTGATCCCAAAAGTGAAGGCAACTGCCCCTATAATAAATATTGTTTTTATTACTTTATTGATAATTGATATTGGCTGGAGCAGTTTTTTAATGAAAAAAGCGTTTTCCTGTGTGGTAACAGAAGCATTTTTTTTGAGCAAATAGTGGATGGCACTTTTATAGCCATAATCAACAGCATAATCTAAAGCGGTTTTTCCATCTTTATCCAGAGCGTTAATATCAACGTTAGAGATTGCTATTTGTTTTATGACACGCATGTTTCCTGTCAACACCGCTTGATGTAAAATGGTCTGTCCATAGTCATTTACCATAGTTTTACTTTCAGGACTCTTTAACCAGCTTTGAGTGTTTCTAGATAGATTTCCTTGAGAAATTTCATGAAAAATATCGATTGAATGGGCCGTTGATCCATTGAGTAACAATAGCGCAGATGTGAAAATATACAATTTGTTCACAGTTCCCCCTAAGAAACAAAACATTAAAAATATGAGACTATAACATTTTAATTGTTAAAATTGCCCTTTGCAAAAGGGGTAGGGGGTTTTATTTTAAGGATTTGTTTATGGAGCTAAGTTTTAATATTTTGTGCGAATAGCACTGATTAAAGAAAAATCATTTTGAAAGGTCGGCCTGTCGACCACTTGTTTCATGCTGAAGGAAAGCTTTACCAAAATCTTTTTTTTGCAAATGCTCGACCTGCGCCAGATTTTAAATATTTTTCAAAAGCAGCAGCTTTCATTTTATCGTCAAAACCAATTAACAATTCTGTTTTCCAGGGTTTATGTAATTTGGTATGAGGAGAGTTGCCTGAATTATGAGTTAGTAATCGTTCTGAAAAATTATCAGTAAATCCGATATATTTTTTGTCTGGAAAATTAATTGATCTAAGAAGATAAACGTAATACATACTTAATGACTTTTTATTTTTATTGCCCAGCCGCCGCTAAAGCTTTGGCGGGCAGCTTTCGCTTGTAAGATTTAATTTATTTTTTTGATTAAAGTTTTGAATTCATTCGGTGATGGCCGTGCCAGCTGAAGCCTTGGCGAAAGCTGGTCGGGGCGGCGAGACTTGAACTCACAACCCCTCGCTCCCAAAGCGAGTGCGCTACCAATTGCGCTACGCCCCGACATTTAAAGTGTGAACATTAGCAATCTACCGATTTTTTCGATCTTTTCAAGAGCTCTTTTTTTATGATTACGTTTTTAACGTATGACTGAAAGCTTTTCGCGGACATTAGAGGCTAAAAAGTATAAAGCACATTGGTCTACTGTTAAAGCAGAAAGGCTTAATGTAACAGGAGTTTGCGTTGCGTTCATTGTGTCACTGACAGTGTTTGTTCCGCGTTGAGGTAACAATGCTGATGCGATAGAAATTGTTATAGTTTTTATTGTATAAATTCCTATAGTTGCCAAAAAACAGTCTCGTAAAGCTTTAGAGTTTTTTGTTTGTTCAGCTTCAATATCGGCAAGAACTTTTTTGTAGCACAATAGAGGAATTATTGCGTTGTTGCATTGTTCAAAATCTTTTGAAAGTGTGTAAGAGTTTTTTTCAAATTTACCAACAATAGTCGTTGCTGTTTCGTCAAATTCTTTTTTTATTTCTTTTGAATAATCGATAGCGTTGATCTGTGTTGCAAAAAAAAGTAGCGCTGTACAGAGAGTAGAAAAATGTTTCAAGGTAGATCCTTTTGGTTGAGTTGTGATTTTGGGTATAGAAAATCAATTTAATCAAAACATTTTTCAGTGTAAATATATATGAATAATTTTGGTGAATTGTTCTCGTGCATAGGCATAAAAACAAATGGCCACCATTTTTGGCAGCCATATGTTTTTTGAGTTTTATATTGAAAAGTTATTTTACTTCTTCAAATATTTTTTTAATTGATGCTACAGAGTTTGCAAGTCCTGAAGCTTCGTAAGGAACTATAATCAATTTATTATTCGCGCCTTTTGTCATTTCTGGCAAAGCTTGGATATATTTTAATGCAGTTAAATATTGCACAGGATCTATACCAGGAATTGCTGCTTTCATGACTTCAAGTGATTTTGCTTCAGCTTCAGCAAATTTTAATCGAGACCATGCTTCAGCTTCGGCTGCAATAATTTTTGCTTCTGCCTGACCTTGAGCTGTTAAAATTTCTGATTCTTTTTCACCTTCAGCATTTAAAATAGCAGAACGTTTTGCGCCTTCAGCTTCTAAAATAATTGCTCGACGATCCCTTTCTGCGCGCATTTGTTTTTCCATGGCAATTTGAATGTCGCGCGGTGGATTTACTTCTTGCAGCTCAACGCGGTTAATTTTCACGCCCCATTTATCAGTTGCTTCATCAAGGATGATGCGAAGTTTCGTGTTAATTTGATCACGAGAGATAAGTGATTCATCAAGGTCTAAAGAACCGATAACGTTACGTAGTGTCGTTTGAGTTATTTTTTCAATTGCTTCTGGTAGGTTTGATACTTCATACACAGCAGCTTTAACGTCAGTGATTTGATAGTATAAAAGTGCATTAATTTCCATCATAACGTTATCTTTTGTGATCACGTTTTGCTTTGGGAATTCATAGACTGATTCTCTTAAATCAATGCGATAAAAATATCTAGAAAACGTTTCATATCGTTTATGGGGTGAAAAATAAAGAAACGTCCATAGGCAGTAACGGGGTTGTTCTATAAAAGGAACAATGAAATGAAGTCCTGGAGTTAAAATTCGATCGAATTTACCCAGTCGTTCAATAATCACGGTTTCTGCTTGTTTGACAAGTATTGTGCTTTTTGCAATAAGTGCTGCGAGCACTATGAGTGGTAGAATAAAAAATATTCCAATTTCAAATAACAACATAATAAAATCCCTTTCTTGGATTAATCGTTGATTAAACTATCGTTTGATAAACTATCGTTTGCTAAACTATTGATTTGCAAATGACAACCTTGAACGCCTGTAATTATTGCAAGCATCCCTACGGTTAAGCTTTTATTGCCTTGTGATTTAACGGACCATGTTTCTCCGTTAATTTTTCCGTAACCAGAAGTTGCAGATGTTATTTCTGTAATTTCTATAGTTTTGCCTATGAGTTGGTACATGTTTGATTGATACATTTTGGATGATTTATTTTTTTGACTTTTTTTCACATAGGTCTGCAATAAAAAAAGCATCCCTAGAGATCCTGTAAGACAAATGGTGCATTGTGCTGCAATATCAAGGTTGTATAGACTTGCTACAAAAGCCATAAAAGATCCAAATGCGATGGAAAGAAAATAAAACAATCCTGGATTGCCCATTTCTAAAAAGAGCCAGAATAGGGCTAGGATGAACCAAATATGTGTCATGAGAGTTCCCTTTCATGTGCAGAGATAGATGGACTTTAAATTGTTAAGATTAGAATTATTTTGTCTGGTATTTTGTGCCAGCCTGGATAGTGAATCACCGTATTCACCTATGCACAGGACAAGAAGGCACTTGTTAAAGAAAAGTCTTTTAAAAATGGTCGCAGTCAATGTGTGCACTTCGAACTTTTCAGTGGAAAAAATTAAAAGAGCAATTAACACAAATACTGCGGTCTAAGTTGCAAATATGTTAATATTCCAAAAAAGTTGTGGATTTATATTGATAATACGATGTTTTTGTTATGAAGGCAATAAGGGTTATTTTAAAAATGTTCTTGATTTAGAACATTTAATTCTTTATCGCCATTATCTTCAATCGATGCGTTAATTTTATCTAAAAAAATTTGAAACTGATCGCGCGTAAAAGACCCATGTTTCAAGCTAATAAGAATATAATCCGTGAATGTAATTTTATACTCCATAATCCCTGATAATTGAGTGCTAAGGCATTTAACATAAATGTCATACTCTTCTTGGGTTGGATTGTTATAAAAGCGTACTATTACTTTGTCGCCTTGCCATAATAGACCTTTTATGGCTCTACGCTTCATTGTTTTTAGTATATTTCTATTCATCCATCTACGGGTGATAGGTGAATTAGTAAAACTTGTGCCTAGTGTATAACTACTAATATAAGCTTTTGTAGTCTTAATCGATTTATCGTGCAATATCTCATGAAAAGCATGAAAAGCACCATGGAATGATAAAATTGTTAAAATAAATAAAAATTGTTTAATCATTTTTTGATTTGGTTGTTGATATGATTTTTGTTCCATGAAGGCTCCTATGGATTATATTTTATTTACTTCTGGAATAAGCATTGACCAGTGTGTTTCCTCCTTTAGAGCTGCGTTTAAAATGGCTTGAAACACTTTTGGTTTTTATCATTCCATTTTTTTTACTTCTTTTGCCTAAGCCTTCGTGGATAGTTTTTTTTACATAAGGTTTTTTCTTTGTTGTTTTTACTGGCTTTGATGGTTGATTAAAGCTTAAGCTTTTCTTTTTAGCGTCTAATGCCTGAAATTGTAGCCCTAATAAAAGAACTATGAATGAGTAGATTGTTGCTCTATTCATTTTTGATCCCTTTTGATTAAGTATTTTTTATTATGTTTTTTTAAAATTCTTCAAAACTTCTGTAGCCAATTGTCTAGCTTTGTTTTTAATTATTCCAATATCCATATTAGAATAACCGTCTTGATACATTTTATTTTCAATCTTTGCTTCATCAGCCTCTATTTCTCTTAGATAAGTAGGTGCATAATCAGGATTCATGCATGTAGCTATCCAAAAGTTTTCGCTCTTTTTTTTGAATTCGTTTAGATAGAAATTGTCCATTCGATTTTTATTTTCCTGTTGTTGTTTTTTATGTTCATATGCTGAATGAGCATATTTTCTTTTTTGATCTACTTCTTTTTTCGTTTGTATTTCTTGCCATGTTTTATATAGCTTTATGCCAGAGAAAGTGACTATTGCCAAAGAAATAGATAGATATAATATCTTTTTTGGTTGATTGTATGATTTTTGTTCCATGTGAAACCCCCTATAGATTATAGTTTATTCTTCATTGTCTAGTTTTTCTAAATAAGTTACTAAGGCGTCACAAGTTTGATGAAATTGTTTTTTTTCTTTATATCTTATTGAAGCATTTTCTCGAGCGGATTGAGCTATTTTGTCAATTTCATAGTATTTATACCCATCAGAAAGCATTCTTGATTTCCATTCGTTGATGGGAACTTGTAAATTATCATAAGTGATATCAGGATGCTCCTTCCCTAGTAAATAAAAATATTCTATTTTATTCTCATAAAATAAATCCATTCCGATTCTATCGCGGACTTTATTCTTATGGAGCTTTATCTCTTCGAATGTTTTATATAATTTTATGCAAATTAATGTGCCTATGCCTAAGGCAATAGCTATGTATAGTATGTTTTTTGGTTTAGTGATTGATCGTTGTTCCATGTGAAACCTCCTGTGCGATGATACTAAGTTATGACTTTGCTAAATACAATTATGAACTCCTAGAAACGTGTCTGTGTCTAATTTATCTATAGCAGAATGACTATATCCATCATGAAGCATTTTTGACCTTATTTCCTTGATTTGCCGTTGGGTATATTCCCACATAACATCGGTTTTATGTTCCTTTGCACATTCATGCTGCCATTTTAATTTTTGCCTATAATCATTATCCATGGTTCGTTTTTTTTGAAAACTTGAATACTCATTCAAAAATTTTGAGCCAGCAAAAATGATGATCCCTATCGATGCCGCAATATACAACATGTTTTTTGAATCATTGGATGATACTTTTTTCATAATGCCTCCTAAAGTCCCCCTACAGGACATATTGATAATTTACTTTCTGTATAGTAACCAATACAAAGCATATGGCGGAAATGCGATGCCGTGCATCCATAACACAAATTTGAAAAATTTTTTAAACATAATAAATCAAAATCTCTTTAAATAGGCAATAAGTAACTACTAATCCCCACTATTATATTAATTCATGAAGAACTTCGTGCAACAGCCCCCCAATCATTTAATTAAGACTCTGCAGAGAGAGCTGTTTTATAAAAAATAAATATATTATTGTAATATAAGATTGGACGCTATGTCTTGGGAGCGATTTGTTTATCTATTTCGATTGTTATGGAGGGCTCTATGAATTGGTCTGTTTATTGGGAGAAAAAGCAGCATGTTTCAAGAAAATTATGTTCAAATCTGCAATCTATAGATTCTTTTGAGTTATACAAAAACAAGCAAGGGCGGTTTTTTAGGGTAGAGCCTTTGGGTATAATGGCGGAGCCTGTTTCGGGAGCATTAAAAATCACATATCGCAAACGCATGAATAGTTCTTACTCAATAGTCACAAAAGTGGCAGCCTGGTTTAGGGCTTGTTTTGCGGATTTATTGAAAAAGGGAATTATGAGTTAATTTGCGTATTTTAGATAGCAAATTTAAATTTTTTTGGACACGCCTTGTCGCGATCGTTTTCTGCGATTTCCAATAATTGGTATAGGCTATCAGTTTTTTCTAAAAGAGAGAGTATACATATTTCTTCTGAAAACAAGAGCAAGTACCGTAGTGATTTTTCTAAAAACAATTCGACATCTGTTCCATCTTGAAATTGCGGTTTTGCGAGCGTATAGAAATCATTTGAACGCGTTATTTTATAATTTTGGATGAAATCGTCGAAAGTCTTTGGATGTTCATCTTCATCACGAAAAAAACTAATGAATTCTAACCAATTGCTATAATCTTGAATTATTTTAGGCAATGGGTGATTTAGGTCTGCTTTTAATTGTTTTTTGAGATCATTTAGAATCTCTTGAAAGTTACCCTTTTTGTAGGCTTGATACCAAGGGTGTTTGTTGGTTGTCTTTTTATCAAGAGCAGCCTCTCGGTCCTTTTCAAAAATTATGCCGATAATTGTTCCAACTTTTCTTAATGATGATTTTGCATTCTTTAAAAAAATTAGAATGTCTTTGGGAGAGGTTAGAGATTGATATGAAGTAAGAGGTTGATTTTTGAGAAAATCATTATTTTTCTCTAGCCAGTCATGATTGATTCTTTTTATATCGTTCAGTAAGTTTAAGCCGTACTTTTCTGCTTCAATTAAATCTTGGGCTAAATCATACGAAAGCTTGGAGAGGCTATCTTTTTGTATAGTTGTGAGGTCTGTTTTTTGTATGAGTTCATATAAAAAAATAGCTATTCGTGCTTGGATAGGATGCGATGATCCATGGTTGGTTAATTTGGTAAAAGCAAACATTTGTTATCTCTTAGAGTATAAGTGCTTCCGACCATTTGAATCATTTTGAAAAATCGGTTTACCGACCACTTGCTTCATGCTGAAACAAGTGGTCGGGGCGGCGAGACTTGAACTCACAACCCCTCGCTCCCAAAGCGAGTGCGCTACCAATTGCGCTACGCCCCGACATGCAAAATCGCTGTAGATGCGATTTTGTGTTTCCTATTGACAACTTTGACATTGTCTTAGGTTGATTTTTTAATGACTTATCAAAGATTTTTGAATTTTTGGGGTGAGCGGTGGGGATTGAACCCACGACCCCCAGAACCACAACCTGGTGCTCTACCGACTGAGCTACGCTCACCACAATAACAGTAAGAAGTATACGCATATTTGCGAAAAAATCTAGCGAGCTTTTATAAAAAGATCGTTCTAGAGTGCTTATTTTTTATCTGTAAAATGGATTTTACATGGATTTTACAATGAGCGGTTTATTTTTTCTGGGCGCTTGCTTTGGGCTAAAAAGCGTTGCTAGTAGGCGATTTTTTTGATATCTTTGTTGTAGATGAAACGTGGGGTTGCATTAGGAGTTCTATCAAGCTTGGCTGTAAGATTTTATTAAAATTTTACGGGTGTTTTTAATATTTTTAGATTCTCTAGATATTTAGCTTGAATATTTGCTAACGTTTGCTCATAAGAATTAATAAATTACTTTAGGGTGAAATGGTTTTTAAATCATTGTTTTTAGGAGGTTTTTGTGAAAATTGATACATGTAGGTATATAAACTTTGTTGCTTTGTTGGCTGTGACAACTATTTGTTTGCGAGCTTCATCCACCCAGCGATATTATAGTCCAAATACTGTAGATCCTGTTGGAGATGCTATTGTTGAAAAAATGGAACGTGATTTTGCTAAAAAAGCAAATCAAGGTGGTGCAGTGGCAAAACAAAATCATATTGACCTAATTGCTGATGAAGAAATTAATCAAGAAATGATGAATGAAGCCCAAAAACGACAAGCAGTTGCAGAAAGAAAAAGACGAATAATAGCTATTAGAAGGCAAGAACACTTAGCAAGAGATGAGCAAAATCGAAGAGAATATCAAGCAAAAGTTGAAATGGAAAAGTTGGTAGGAGAGATAAATTATGCAAGAGTTTTTGTACAGCGTGAGGAGCAAAAAGATTTTGATAAATTAAGAAATCTAGATGGAACAATGAATGCTTTTTTAGATAGAAATAGGCCCTTTAGAGAAAATGGTATACATGGATTTTTTGATGTTGCAGGTAATAAAAATGGCCGTTTTTCATTAGTGTCATTAAACGAACCACCTTTGGGAAAATTCGTAGCTGATCATGTAGATGATTTTATAAAAAAAGGTGGAGTCTTGGTGGTAGATAGACATAATAAGCATGCAGAATTACGTTTTATCATGACTTTAAGAGATTGGATTGGTTCTGATTTGAATTTATTTGATAAAATACCATCAAGCTCTTACGATAATATCAACATGGTAAATATTCACGTACCTCTTGAAGGAGCGCGTAAAGATGGTCATTTAAGCGTTGTAAAGGTACCAAGTCTCGATTTGTTGTTTTGTGAGCTTACGTGGAGGAACGTTCCTCAAGTTGATCCATTACATTTAGAAGATTCATCATCAAATTCAGCATCATCAAGTTTAGTTTTGTCGAAAAATTCGACGACATCTGACCTCAGTAGCCCTTTGCCTCTTCCTTCATGGTCGTTACCTCGGAGATAGCTAGTTTAGCTACATCGTTTTAGTTGAGACAATATTTTTGTAACATGTGGTATGCTTGCTTTTATGAAGTATATATTCTTAGAAGGGCTAGTCTTGAAAAGTGAAATTCGTGTTATAGGTGCTCGTGAGCACAATTTAAAAAATATTAATGTTTCCATTCCTAAAGATTCTTTAGTCGTTATTACAGGTCCTTCTGGATCTGGTAAAAGCTCGCTTGCTCTCGATGTTTTATTTGTTGAAGGTAAGCGCCGATACATGGAATCTCTTTCATCCTATGCCCGTCAATTTTTAGGAATTGCAAAAAAACCAGATTTTGACCGCATTGATGGTTTGTGTCAGCTATTGCAATAGAACAAAAAACAGTAGGTCACAATCCTCGCTCAACAGTAGGAACGATTACTGAGCTCTATGATTATTTGCGCATTTTGTATGCTCGCATCGGTATCCCGCATTGTACTGAGTGTTTTAAAGAAATTAGAGCTTATAGTGCAAGTCAAATCGCACAGTACGCTCTTGAGGCGTACGGGCAAAAAGTTGTTACCATCGTTGCTCCTGTTGTTCAAGAACGCAAAGGTGAATTTAAGCATGAGTTAGCAGACTTTTTAGCAAAAGGTTTTTATCGTTTTGTCATTGACGGTCAATTGCATAAAATTTCTCATGTTGATCAAATCGAAGAGCTAGGTCTGAAAAAAAGTTATAAACATTCAATCGATGTTCTTCTTGATAGTATTACCATTGATCAAGATGATGATTGTTTGTCTCGCATCCAAGAAGCAGTTCAGAAAAGTTTCGATTTTGCTGATGGTTTGTGCAAACTTCAAGTGGATGGACAGAGTACGCTGTATTCATCAAAGCGGATGTGCTTAGGTTGCCAAGTTGCTTTTCCTGAACTTGAACCACGCTTTTTCTCATTTAACTCTCCGATCGGTGCATGCAGTGCATGTGACGGTCTTGGTGTTGAGCATGAGCAAGAAGATGAAGGCTATTATTTATACATGGGTCGCCAGGTTAAACCGTGTCATCTATGTCAAGGACAGCGTCTTTCAAAACAAGCATTGTCGGTAACTATCGGTGGAAAAAATATTTTTGAAATTGGTGAGCTGTCTATTGATCAGGCAGTATCTTTTTTGCAAAATTTAAAATTATCAGAATTTGAGTCAGAAATTGCTCATACTATTTTACTCGAATCATGTCAGCGTTTACAGTTTTTGGTCAATGTTGGCTTGTCGTACCTTTCGCTTAATCGTACTGCGCGTACGCTTTCAGGTGGAGAAGGGCAGAGAATTCGTTTGGCCAAGCAAGTGGGCTGTGCTTTAAGTGGTGTCTTGTACATTCTTGATGAGCCAAGCATCGGACTACATCAACGTGATAACGATCGATTGATTGAGACATTAAAATCCTTAAAAGATTTGGGAAATACGGTTGTCGTTGTTGAGCATGATCTTGATACCATTCGCATTGCCGACTACGTTATCGATATGGGTCCAGCAGCTGGTGTGCATGGTGGTATGGTTACTGCTGTAGGAACTCCGCAAGAATTGGAAAATAATTCAGCATCACTGACGGGAAAATATCTTTCTGGAAAGCTTGAAATTAAAGTTCCGACTAAACGTCGAACAACTGAAAAATTTCTAACATTAAAACATGCAACCAAAAATAACTTACAAGATGTCAGTGTTTCATTTCCGTTACATGTGCTTTGTGCAGTTTCTGGAGTGTCAGGATCAGGAAAAAGTTCACTTATTTTTGAAGAGTTAGTTCCAACGCTGCATAAAGAATTAGACTCTTATTTAAAATGGAAAATCTTTGATAAGCAACGCATTGATGGTATTGAGCATCTTGAGCATATGGTGCAAATTGATCAAAGTCCGATCGGAAGAACATCGCGTTCAAATCCTGCAACCTACATTGGAATTTTCAATGGAATCCGAGAACTTTTTGCAAGTTTGCCAGACAGCAAAATTCGCGGCTACGACGTCGGACAGTTTAGTTTTAACGTCAACAAAGGTCGCTGCTATAAATGTCATGGTGATGGAATTATAACCGTTTCCATGCATTTTCTACCTGACGTTGTCATGACTTGTAAAGTTTGCCACGGAAGACGTTATAGCACTGAAACGTTGCAGATTTTGTACAAAGGAAAAAATATTGCCGATGTGCTTGATATGACAGCGCTTGAAGCTTTAGAGTTTTTTAAGGCGCATAGCTTACTAGCCAAACGCTTGCAGCTTTTGTGCGATGTTGGTCTTGATTATGTAAAATTAGGCCAATGCGCTACCACTCTTTCGGGCGGCGAAGCTCAGCGAATAAAATTAGTTAATGAACTTGCAAAGCGTGGTCAAAATACGCTCTACGTTTTAGATGAACCTACAACTGGTCTGCATACGCATGATATTGTGAAATTGCTTACAGTCCTTAATCGATTAATCGATAAAGGTAATTCAATTATTGTTATTGAACATAACCTTGATGTGCTTAAAGTTGCTGATTTTATTATCGATATGGGTCCAGATGGTGGATCTGAGGGTGGAACTATTGTTGCTCAAGGAACGCCTGAATATGTGGCCCAAGTGCAGGGAAGTTATACTGGCCAATATTTAAAAAAATATATGAAACTTACGTAGTTTAAAAAACAACTTTAAAAATAAAAAAGCCTCTGCGTCAAAATAACGCAAAGGCTTTTTTATTAATTTTTATTGAAGCTTAAAATTAAGGACGGTTCGCTGGATTTTTTTCTGCTCTATAATTTGCAATTCGGTTTGCTTCAACAGCGTGAAATAGAATCGTTTCATATTCGTTTGAATCAGAAGGATGTTGTGTCAATGCCAAGCGAAGAATCTGTATTTGAGTAGGAGTTACATCAGCTGCACATATATTCAAGATAGCTTGAATTGGTGGAGTAATTGTTGGAAATGCTCCTGCGCCGCTAATTTGAGTTGTTGGAGTATGTGGTTGTACTTGACCAGCATATGCTTGCGCACCGAAAAATAATGTAGCAGTAAGAATAAATAGTTTCATTGTGTACCTTTTTGGTATGTGGTTAAAATTTACTTTATTAGTTTTTAGTTTCGTTTTGCTTTGTGATCAACGCTGATCGATCTTGCTGAGATGTCTTAGGAGAATAAAATTTTTGTAGTTGAGCTGGTGTTAATGCTGATTTTTGTACTTGTGCAGGAGGAGTACCAGGTCTTTGTGGCTGTGAGCTCATAAGCTGAAAAGAAACAGAGCATATTAAAAATGCAATTGAGTATTTTTTCATATAAATAATCTTTCTTTTTAGATTGTTATGCAAATATAATAACAATATTGCTGAAAAAGTTCTAATTTTTGTTTGCGCAAAGTGTTTTTAACATCATCTAATGATATCATGGCTGCTGTGACTTTACAAAGGGCGGCACTGTTTTACGTATAAAATTTAAAGTATAAACATTCTTCACGCCTCTCAATTTTCTAAGCCTTTCAAAGAGTAAATAATCCATGTTGTTAGGGATTTTTACTCTATGTGTAAAGTCTACTTTACTTTTAGATACTCTATATGTAAAATTGACTTTACACATAGAGTAAACCGCTTAGCCCAATTAAGGAGTCGAAATGTTGATACAGAGGCCGTTTTGGAAAAAATTGATAGAAGATGCTTGGGCTCAAAAAAGTATTATTTGGCTGATGGGAATTAGAAGGGTTGGAAAAACCAGTTTATGCCTCAATATTGACAATGTTAACTATTTTGATTGCGAGATTCCAAGTGTAAGGTCTATGCTATCCGACCCTGAAAATTTTCTGCAAGGACAGCGTGGCAATAGGGTTGCCTTAGATGAAATTCATAGACTCGACAATCCTTCTGAATTATTAAAAATAGCAGCAGATCATTATCCTGATGTTAAAATCATTGCAACTGGTTCTTCAACATTGGGAGCAAGTGCAAAATTTACCGATACGCTTACTGGTCGAAAACGAGAACTTTGGCTAACTCCAATGTTGCTGCACGAAATGGATATTTTTGGTAACTGTGATATCAGGCATAGATTTTTGTTTGGCGGACTGCCTTCTTTATTTGTGCAAAAACGGTTGCCTGATGTTGATTTTCAGGAATGGATTGAAGCTTATTGGGCAAAAGACATTCAAGATTTTTTTTCTGTGTCCAAAAGAAGTTCCTTTCAAAAATTTGTTGAGTTACTTCTTGCAAACAGTGGTGGAATGTTTGAAGCAACTAAATTCACCATACCTTGCGAAGTAAGCCGCCCAACGATAGCTAATTATCTTGCGGTCTTGGAGGAAACATTCGTAGTTCATGTTGTTAGACCATATTCAACGCACAAGCAAACAGAAATTGTAAAAGCTCCAAAAGTTTATGGTTTTGATACTGGATTTGTGAACTATGCAAAAGGCAGAAGTGAACTACGTGCAGAAGACTTGGGATTTATGTGGGAGCATTGTGTTTTGAATGAAATGCATGCTCATCTACAAAAACAATCTATCAACTACTGGCGCGATAAAGGAGACAGAGAAATTGATTTTATTGTGAAAAACAGAGCTGAAAATATTCTTACAGCTATCGAATGTAAATTTAGCAGCTCTGTTGATGATGCTTTGGTCGGCAATCTTGGCAAAAACTTTGAAGCTTTTCGTGCATTGTATCCTATCGGAGAAAATCTTGTAGTTGCATACAATGTAAGTACGTCTTTTACCAGAAAGTATAAAGACTTAACTATAACATTTGTCAGCGCTCAAGAACTTATTGCAAAATTGAAAATGATTGTTTAGTGAGCGTATAGTCACTCAAAAATATTATTTTTTTGAACATAAAAAACCTTTATGAAATTATGAAAAAAAAGGGGTGGATGTTGATGATAAACCAACATCCACCCTTTTTAAGCTTGAAAAGCTATTTTAGATTACGCTACCGTAGCGATACCAAATTTATCTAGTAATGTTTGTTCCATTTTTGCAATTCGAGAAGCGCATGATGGATGAGTCATACCGTCGAAAGCGATTTTCTCAAACCATTTTACTGTTTCTATAAATGCTTCTGGGTTTTCACATAATTCATTTGCAAAATCATCAGCTTGTGGTTCCATAATGTATCGAGAATACATTAAATGTCCTATCATGCATGTTATGTTGTTTGCGAAATATAAACCTACTTTTTGCATAGTTGTTGTCGAAAACTCAGGATCATTTTTTGAAATTGCGATATAAGAAGCTAATGCAACAGCTGTGGCAGCCCATTGCGTAGTGTACGATTTAACGATATGGCTATGATAAATATGTCCAGCTTCGTGTAAAATAATCCATTCAGTAACGAGCTGAGTTTGCAGCAGTTCTTTTTCCAATTCATCAATCCAAGTAATTGGGAATGCAATGCTTTTCGTTGAAGATACAGGGCCTGGATATTGAGAAATAACGATGCTGATACCATTTAGTGCTTTAGGATATTTGGTTCGCAGTTTTTCTAAAAAATCCACGGTTTTAGGATAATGTTTTCCAGAGATTTCTTTAAATCCAAACGTTGTAGAAAACTGCCAGTGGTAATAATCTTTAACGTAACCCATACATGAAGTTTGGCCAAAAGCTGAAAAGATTGCTAGATAAGCACATAGTTTTATTGAATTCATAATTGTCCCTAATGAAAAATGTGGTATGTTTGTCTCTGCTTCAAGACTACGACTGGTTTTAATGAGATTTATTTTTTTGTAATTTAGAAAGTCTTAAAGGAAAAATAAAATACTTATATAGTATGCCAAAAAAAAGACCTAATACATAGCACTTCTTCCTCAAGAGCTGTTCAAGAATTGTGTTTCATTCCGATGAGCTTTGTAAAATGGCTCAAGTTTGAAAATAAATGAGATGTTGCTACACTGGGAAAGGCCAAACAATTCTTTTTACAAAGGACTTTCTTGTATGCATTTTCAAATAAAATTTCGTCAAATATGTTCATTTCTTATTTGTTTTTCAGTTTTTACCATTCAATCAGCACAGCAAGTGCCTGTAGCATCATTTCAGTTGCAACGAGTACAAGCTCCTGCGCAAGCGATGCTGGAAAAAGAGCAACAAGATATTTTTAATCGTACGGTTACCAAATATGCAGTTACTGTAGGGGTTGCTGTGAGTGCGGCAATCGTATTGATTGTAGCGTATGAATTTCGAGAATCTGAAAAAGAACGTAAGAGAGCAGAATATAAATCTGAAACTACGGTAGTAAATAAAGCTGATATGCAGGTTGTACCAACTCCAAAGCTTCCTGTTCAGATGTCTTTTTTAACTCCTTTGTGGTGGCTAACGGGTAGTGTAAAAAGTTTTGCGCGTGATAGCTCTGAATTTGTGGCAAACAGTGCTACTATGCTTGCATCGGGCATGGTGCTCAACGGTGCATCCAATTACATGCAGCAAAAGCTTTCTCAGGTGCATCAAGATGAGACAGTCCTGTGGTACATTGCTGAGCACACCAAAATTAACCAAATTTTTAGTGATTTAAAAACTAATGCTGTTGAATATGACTTGTATGCAACGCTTCTTTCTGCAGAAGTTTTTAATCAAGATGCTCAAACGCACATGCGTGCTTTTGTAAAAGATTTGGTGAAAACGACGAAGGATTATAACGCAGTAGGAAATGGTTTTCAGGATGATAATTATTTTGACTTCTTGCTTGTTGAAGTAAAGAAAAAATATATGCGCCAGGGTAGTGAGCTTGAGGCTCTGCAAGCGTACGTTGTTCCGACTGTTGCAAAGCGTCATAGAGCTCAAGTTCAAGGAAAGACTGAAGAGCTTTTTGTTCTGGATATAAACCGTCGCAAAGACATTGCTGATTTATGTGAGCAGCTTGCGCGTGATGTTGAAAAATTAACAGCATTTATGCACATTCGCTTTGCAAAGACATCTGACAGAGTTCAGCAGTTGATTGATTCATGCAACGTCTACATTGCATCTATGGAAGATCTTTTGAATGCATCACCTGAAAAATTGGCAGAGCTGAGCAAGGCTGACCGTGGCATGTTTACCTGCAGCTATGAATATGAACGAGTGTTTAATCAACAAGTTGGGTACATGCATCGTTATTGCAGATTGGTAGATTAAAAATTGTTTAGATTTATAAAAACTGGATCCCCGGCGCAAGTCCGACGAAGCCTTGGCGAAGTCTGGAGTCAAGCCCGAGGACGAAGGGGGAGGGATTAGCAGTGTTGTTTGATGCACAGAATTTGTCTGGACTGACTCCAGTCATGAAGCAATATGCAACCATTAAATGCGAGCATCCAGACGCCATCCTTCTTTTCCAGGTTGGTGATTTTTACGAACTATTTTTTGATGATGCTAAAAAAGTATCAGATTTTTTAGGGATCACGCTGACCAAACGCGGTGAATTAAACGGACAGCCGATTCCACTGTGCGGATTTCCTGTACATGCTGTAGATCATTATATTCCAAGACTTGTTAAAGGTGGTTTTAAAATTGCTTTGTGCGATCAGCTTGAAACAGCAGTCACTGGAAAAATGGTAGCGCGTGGCGTAACCAATGTTTTAACTCCTGGCATGCTTGTGTCTGAAAATCTTTTAGATGCTAAATCAAATTCATACCTCTTTTCTTTTTTCCCAACCAAAGCTGGTTATGGACTTTTATTTTCAGAACTTTTAACTTCACAACTTCACGCAACAGTGCTTCCGTATGGATCATCACGGCAGCTTGAAGCTGAACTATTTCGCTTTTTGCCAGATGAAGTACTTTTGCTTCAAAATAGATCGATGCAATCGTATGAATCGTTTTTTAAGCAACGTGGTTTTTTTACAACATCATACGGACTTAATTTTGATACTGCTTTAATTGATCAAGAAACTACATGGCTAGCGCAGCAATTTGACCAACATTCATTTAAAACACTTCAGGAGCAAAGTTCTCTTTTGTATGCCACTATTTTGTGGAAAAAGTATGTGCAAAAAAATCAACAAAAAGCACTTGAAGGATTTCGCTCGATAACGATGTATGAACCAGAAGCATTTTTAATGCTTGATGGGGCAACTCAGAAGAATTTAGATATTGTTAAAAATAGCTTTGACGGCTCACGGTCTCATACGCTGTTTTCACTTGTTGATAAAGCAGTAACCCCGATGGGTTCGCGTATGATCAAACGGTGGCTATTGTCACCACTTATGGAAAAAGATATTATTCAAGCTCGCCAAAACGTGGTTAAAGAATTTCTTTCTGAAGGGAGTTTGCTTAAAAAAGTTCAAGATTTACTTTCAGGTTGTGGCGATATGCAACGAATCGTTGGTCGTATAGCTTTAGATAGGGCATCAGTTCGAGATTATGCCAGCCTAGGTTCAATACTTTCAAAAATTCCAGAGCTACAAAAAGAATTGCTTAGCGCACGCAGTGAGTTTTTGCGGTCGATTGCCATGACGATGAAAGATTTTTCTGAGCTTCAAATGTTGCTAGAGACGTCTTGCAATGATGATGCAAACGTTGAAGGAATCATTAAAGCAGGGTTCCATGAGTCATTAGATCGTATGCGCGATTTGGTTCAAAATAGTAGTAGCAAAATTTTAGAGCTTGAGCAGCAAGAAGTAGAAAGAACGGGCATCTCGTCACTTAAAATTCGTCATAATAACCTTCAGGGTTATTACATTGAAATTACCAAAACGCACTTAGATATTGTTCCCGATGATTACATTGAGCAGCAAAGCTTGGTGGGTCGAAAACGGTTTACGATGAAAGCTTTGCAGGCTCTACAGCTTGAGATACTACAAGCGCAGCATAAGCTTACTGGGCTTGAAAAAGAGATTTTTGAGTCAGTAAAAGCTCAAGTAAAAGATTACGTTTATGACCTTCGAGCTGCAAGCCAATCGGTTGCAATCGTGGATGGGTTGGTGGGTTTTGCTAAAGTTGCCCATGAGTGGGGATGGGTAAAGCCTGAATTTCATTCTGATCGAGATATCATTATCCAGAGCGGTAAGCATCCAGTGGTTGCATCAGCGTTACTCGATAAATTTATTGCTAACGATACTACACTCACCGATGAGCAAAGTTTGTGGATTGTAACTGGTCCAAACATGGGCGGTAAATCGACGTATTTGCGTCAGGTTGCGCTCATTTGTTTGCTTGCGCAGACAGGTTCATTTGTGCCTGCTCGTCGTGCACAGCTACCGATTCTTGATCGTATTTTTACCAGAATTGGGGCTGGAGATTTTCTTGCTCAGGGTAAAAGTACTTTTTTAGTTGAGATGGAAGAAACGGCTCAGATTTTACAGCAAGCAACTAAGTCTAGTTTAGTGATTTTAGATGAGGTAGGGCGAGGAACCAGTACCTATGATGGGCTGGCTCTGGCTCAGGCGATAGTTGAATACATTTTCCAGAAAATAGGGGCTCGGTGCCTTTTTGCAACTCACTATCATGAATTAACCGATCTGCAGCGTCATTACCCAGGAATAGTTAGTTACTATGCCGACAGTGTACGCACAGAGGCAGGTATTGTGTTTTTGCACAAAATAGTAGCTGGAAAGGCCGATGGAAGCTTTGGACTTGAAGTTGCCAAGCTTGCCTATATCCCTGAAGAGGTCGTTGAAAGGGCTCGGCAGATACTCATGGGACTGCATGAAAATAGCGCAAATTTGACCCAGGACGAAAGCGATGGCAGCCTGGCCATAATTGACAAGGTCCAATCTCGGCCGATTGATTCTAGGGCGAATTTAATCGAAAATTTAATTATTGGGCGTCTCAAAGAAGTCGATTTCGATAATCTTTCACCTAAAAAAGCTTTTGATTTGCTGTGGGAGCTTAAAGATTTGATGCCGTAAAAAAGCTGAAAAGTTACAGTTTTTGGTATCATTGGTGTAAAACGAGGTCACCCTTTTGCCCATATTCTTGGGTCTGCTATCCTATTTTTAATGGTTAAACCGTAAAAAAGGAATTTACTATGAAAAAATTAATAATGATGAGTGCTTTATTTGCACTAAATACAATATCAATATCAATGAATGCAGGTCAGGAAAGTTATCAAACTACAAATACTGCCAAAGAAGCTGCTGCTTTAAATTTGATTATAGATGTTGCAAAAATTAATGCTGACCTTGGTCCTGAAAAGGGTTTAGTATTGCGCGATAAAGCTGTTGAATCTTTTGTGAAGCGTGGTGGTGATATAAATCAAACAATTAGTGGCTTAGCAGTGCTTAAGACATTGATTTATGGTTATGACGTTGACGCGGATGAAGAAATGGATGAAGATGAATTGGCGATGTTCCCAGAAAGAATGTCATTAGCAGCAGTAGCATCTTTTTTTGATGCTCAATTGTTATTAACATTGATCAGACATGGCGCTCATATAAATTCAATAGAAAATCCAGTCTTAATGATAGCTGCAAAAGGCTTTGCTCTATCTGTTGATGACGCAAAAACAAATATTGAATATGAAAAAAACAATATTGATCATGAAGATATTGATATAGATTGCATTGAAAATATAAATGAAGAAAATTCGTGGCTCTCAGATCATAACGTGAAACATCGTATTCCTGGGCTTTGTGTAGCATTTAATCATAGTAGCCAAGAAATTCAACAGAAATTCTTAGATACTTATCCAGAATTTGCATTCTTGGTAAAAGCTGAACAAAAATAATAATTATTTTAAAATACAAAAAAAGGCCAGTTTTGCGACTGGCTTTTTTTACGTCCATTTGTATACAAATAGGCTATAAAAAAGAGAGGGGGGCTTTTGCGCAAAGTCCCAAAAAATCGTATTCTTAGTATATAAAATGAGTATTCAGGTGATGATTTTAATAGGGATTATGATGAAAAAATTACTTAAGAATGTAGTTCTTTTTACGGTGATCGTTCTATTTGACTGCGCACATCAATCAATGTCGCAAAATCAAATAATGCAGCCATCATTTCATGCTGCTGATCCAATTAAAAAATTAACGCGTAAAAGACGTGATTTGCCAACAGATGTTCAGTCTGAGTGGTTTCATATTCCAAGAGTTCAAGGGTCTGCCAACGTTCCTGCTCATCACAGAGCATCAGCTCAGTACGTAGACAGTGTAAAAAATATAACACCTGATACTTCTTCTCATGTGCCGTATCCAATCTCTTCATACCAAGACAGTCAAACGCCTTCTTATGGTCATGAGCAGGACTATGAGCCATATTATTATCCTGATTTCAGCTATGACACAAATTATGGCCCTGGACAATCTGGCAGAAATCCTGCTTTCCCTCAAAATTTGCCATCTCAAGACAGCTCACCTCAGGGTGCGCCGTGTCAATCAATTAAAAATAAAGCAACTGAAAATAAAGATTTAGAGACGACCGATGTCGGGCAAGAAGTAACTATGCCGACAAATTCTTCTTTTGATGGATCAAATCCAGCTGAAAGATATCAAGCAGCACCTGTTACAGCTTCACCAGTTGTAACAAATCAAGAAGTTGCTCCAGCATTGCCACAATCAGATAACTCGAATTTTCCATGGCAGTTAGCTGTTCTGGGCCTTCCACCTCTAGCTTCATATTTGGCTGGCGAAGCTGTGTTTGAAAAAATTGAGCAAGATATTGATGTAAGTATTGCTCCCCATGAGTTGAATGTTGCTGTGGATGATCCAATTTCTCATGACGGGGCAGAGCAACTCTTTGCCTTTAGTATGCCAGCAGAGGCACCTTTTGTTCAATCGCAACCAATAGAACTATCACCGATAGAACTATCACCAAATGTATCATTGCCAGAGCCTGAAATGGTAGAGACGGTATTGCCTGTAATTTCTCAAAGTAATTTGGATGAAGTAATAGAAGAGCTATCTGCAGTAGAAGAAACTGTTGATGCTACCAAGGTAGACCATGTAGAGGTTGTAGATATCATTGAGCAGCCTGCAGAAGATGTAGCTGCACAAGAAGTATTGCCGACTGAGCAAGAGCAACCAGCTCAAGAGCAATCAGCTCAAGAGCAACTAGCTCAAGCTGCAAAAGCGACTCCATCAATGTCGCAAAGATTTAAGAATTGGTTGGGTAAAGTTCTATTTGATACTGCTTCAAATTTAAAAAACGCTCCATTATCGATAGTTGCTCCCTGTGCAGATGAAACAATTGATTTGTCGATTTGTACTACTGCGAGTACAGAAGTTGATGGAATTGAAAATGCAATTCAAGATTTTATCGCTCAACGACCAGCTTTGGGTAGTTCATCGATAGATCTGCAGGCATCGTCTGTTGTAGCAAATTCATCGATTGCTGCGACATTAACTGCTGCCCTTGTACAAGTTGCAGCGTCTGCTAAAAATGTTCGATTTATACCGTAAAGAAAACCTGGATTACGTTGTATGAATTATTGATTTTGCGAAAGGTACACCATAAAGAGTTCCTTTTGTTGAAAGTCGTGGATGATAAACTGTTCCAATGTTTTCTAAAACTTGCGTACCATGTGGTGTTGTTACTGCTAATGTAGCAGCGTCATATCCAGTTTGTTTATAATTACCCTGTTTTTCTTCAACAACGTCCACAAACAATGTGTCGCCAGCTTTCGTTTGGACAATTTTTTTGTTTGGTAAATGATGACCGATAAATGTAGATCCTTTTGTTACGCGTGATTTTTTGGCAGTGGTAGCAGCGACCTGTGCTGCTTGGATTAAGGGTGCTGGATTATCCTGCGCGCGTGTCTTTTTAACGATGGAGACGGCGAGTAGCGAAACTAACAAATATTTTATAGCTCTCATGGTAAACTCCCCCTTTTGTTACTTTTAAGCCCTTTTTAGTATTGTAACAAGTTTGAATTTCGATCTGCAACGATTTCTTTAGTCTGCTTTAAAATGGATTCTTTACAGGGGGAATAAACTGTGTTAAAATTATGATTACTTCCTATAGAAAAATTATCAAATGAAATCACTCGATCAAAAGGTTAAGTTCATGGAACGACAAGACTCATTTACAAAATATGCAATCTTTCAGATTGGCACGAAGCAATATCAAGGGATCGAAGGCAAAACAGTATCGATTGAAAAAATCGATGGTGAAGCTGGAGACTCAGTAGAATTCAAAGAAGTTTTACTAAAAAAAGATAATGAAACAGTTGAAGTTGGCCAACCATTTGTTAGTGGTAGCTTAAAAGCAACTATTGTTAAACAAATGAAGGGTCCTAAAATCATCATTTTCCGATTTAAACGTCGTAAAAAAAGCCGGGTGAAAAAAGGACATCGTCAACCGCAAACAATTATTCGTGTCGAATCTTTCTAGAAATAGTAGTTTTAGACAAAATTAAAAAAAGTGAGCTTTGAAAAAGGCTCACTTTTTTTACGTCAATTTTTAAGAATAAGCTGTTTTATAATGTAAACACCGACATTAAACATCCAAAAGCAATAATACCCATGCCAACAGCTTCAAACTTATTGTAACGTTGATGCAGTAATGCTACTCCACCAACCATAGTCAATGGTAAGTACAGCTGCATAATTCCAGAAATAATATTTTTATTTTCGATCATGCTAAAAGCAGTGTAATAGCAATAAATATATCCAGTATGAAGTACTGCAAGCGTAAACAGTAGTTTTTTATGTTGTTGAAGTGTGGTTATTAAATCAATGCGTTCATGTGAGTAGCGGCGTATCCAGAAGTACAGCAGCATGATATTAAACCATTGTACTCCAATGTTCATGTACAAAGGAATAACAGTGACAAAAGGGATGCCATGTGCATGCTTGGTAAGTAGTTTTAAGATTTCGCGTGTCGTTGGATCATAGTGCTCGCTGCATAAAAAAGTGATAAGTTCTGGAGTTGCTATAAAAATAGCGTTGAGCAGAGACCATGAAATTAAATGGCGGTCATACACCCTGAGTGATGCAATCGGGTGCCTGAAAGATAACCTGGTCAATCCTGAAATGAGTGCTCCAATCACAATGATACCCATGCAGATAGACGATATTAAACTCATTTTATCGCCTAAAAAATGATACCCAACGGTAGAAATGATGATGCTGATTTGGCTGAGTGCTATAATTTTGGCAATGTCATGACGTTGCGATAGGTAGTCAAATAAAATATAGCTACCAATTAAACAAGCTGAAGAAATAAAATACAGGGGAAAATTTGTGTACGTAAAATCAAAAATAATCGTTTTAAGCGGATTGGTATCAAATTTGATTAATGTATCTTCAAATATAAATAAAGCGGTAATGGCTCCATAGGTCCACATATGGATCCAAAAATAGATCATCAAAATATGCTTTGAGACTTGGTTGAGAAGCAAAAAGTACCAAGTCAGCAGGAGCATTGCATTGCCGACTAACAAATATGATAAATTCAACATGTGAGAACTCCTTTTTTAAGGATAGTGGATCCCCGTGTCAAGCACGAGGATGAAGAGGTTTAAACCTCTTCATTTTTCTTTATCAAAAGCAACGATATCTTCATTTCTTCCAGAAACGACCAATTCATCATAATCAAGAAGTGTATAATTTTCATTGATTGATACAAATTCTGTATCGCGTTTTACCGCAATGCAGTTCAGTCGGTACGAGTTGTACAAATCAAAATCTTTTACTGTTTTGCTTATGAAATGTTCTGGTACTTGAATTAAGCCAACAGAAAACGTTTTGCTGAGTCGAGCAAGGTTGTGGAAAGGAGAGCTTAAAGTATCAGCTAAGTCGATAGCAGCTTCTTCTTCTGGTCTGATAACTTGATCAACTTTTAAAAGATTTAAGATTTCTTCTTGAGTTTGAGAGGTTGCCCGAGCTACCACTTTAATATGTTTGAATCTTTTTTTGATGATTGCAGCAATTAAAATTGATTGAGCAATGTTTTCACCGATTGCAATAACGACAATGTCAATTTCTTCAATGCCAATAGCTTCAAGTGAAGCAGCATCTACAATTTCAGTACAAATAGCCTGCGTGACATAGTTTTGTACCGCAGCAATTTCATGTTCGTCAGCATCGATTGCAAGAACTTCAGCTTCATGCTCTGCTAGACTGCGAGCAAGCTGTTGTCCAAATCTTCCAAGTCCAATAATACAAAATTTCATACATAAAACCTTTTTAAGAAATAATAAGTATTTTTTAAGAGTGATGTTTACTGTAGCAGAAAAAAAACGGTTAGGAAATTTACCCTAAAATAACATGTTCTTTTGGATACGAAATTTCTCGCTGTTCGCTAATACGTTTCATGCTTAAGATGAGTGCAAGCGCACCAATTCTACCAATAATCATAGAAAGAATTATAAAGCATTTTCCAAGAGAAGTCAGGAGTTCAATTGCTCCAATAAAAGTACCGTTGTTAGAAAATGCTGCAACAGTTCCAAATAAAATATCGATAAATTCCCACTTTGGCTCTGTGATCAGCAGGCAAAAGGTGATGATGACAATCCAAGATAAACTAAGTGCGATAATGGCCATAGCTTTATACACCTGATCATCAACGATATGACGTCCATAAAGTAGTGCATGTCTTTTTCCTTGAACTGCAGCTTTGATGACTCCAAGATAAATAGCAAAGACACTTGTTTTAATACCACTTCCTGTAGACAGTGGCGCTGATCCGATAAACATTGAAACCATGGATAAAACTAAAGTAGCTAGGTGTACCGTGGTAAACGAAATGAGGGCAAATCCAGTACTTTTCATAGCTATACCCGTAAACATGACGACGTACAACTTTTGGAAAAATGGCATATGAGCGAGAGTATGATTTCTTTCAATCATCCAGAAAAGAATTGATATCGTAACGCTGGTAAAAAGATACATGCGCAGTACTAATTTCGTATGCCAGCTAATGTATACTGGTGATGAGTTGCGTGAAATAAATTTTTTGCTTAGTTCATGCCACGTTACAAATCCGAGACCACCAATAATCATTAAAATCATCGTGGTAAAAATCATGAGTGGATTGTGGTTATATTCCAGCATTTTATCAGGAAATAAACTAAACCCTGCGTTACAAAACGATGCAACCGAATGAAAAACAGAAAGAAAGACGGCTTTTTTGAAAGGATAGGTTTGATACATCGTTGGAAATATAATGATTGCGCCTAAAAGTTCAGTTATTGCAGTAAGTTTTATGATGAAAAACAGCGTATGCTTTGTATCTTTAAAACTTTTTAGTGATAAAACTTCACTTGCAATTACTTGGGTATAAATCCCCAAATTGCTAAAGGTGTAGATAAAAACAAGGCTCAATGTCATGAGCCCTAGGCCACCTAGCTGCATCAGACAGAGCATTACAACATGTCCAAAATTGGTAAAATGTTCTATCGGAACGGTCATAAGTCCTGTCACTGTAGTCAGTGACGCAGAGGTGAAAAATAAATCGATAAGTGGAACAGACTCTACGCGCGATATTGGCAGTGCGAGCAGTAGCGTTCCCAGTCCTATCGAGATAATGAGTGATAAAAGAATCATATGTTGTGGATAATATTTCAGAAAATATCTGCCTTTGGTCGCTATCATTAAATTCCTTTTTTAAAAAATAATGTATGTATCATAATGATTCCTGACTTTATGAGTCAATCCCTTACAGGTCTTAGTGCTTTTTGTGTTTATGAAAGCAGAAGGTTTTCAAGATGGTTTTAATATATTTTCAAGATACTGGGCAGCTTGGTCTATTGCTATGCGTTCTTGTTTTCCGCTATCTCTGTGCCGCACGGTAACCATGTTGTCTTCAAGACTTTGGAAGTCGAATGTGAAACAAATTGGTGTTCCGATTTCATCTTGACGACGATACCTTTTTCCAATAGAACCACTATCGTCAAAATCAATATTGGTGAACTGTTTTTTCAAAGTTTTATACAGCGGCTCTGCGTTTTCAGATATTTTTTTAGTGAGTGGCAAAACTGCAGCTTTGATAGGAGCTATTGTTGGATGCAATTTTAAAAGAACTCGAGTTTCTCCATCCATCTCATCTTCGGTGTACGCATCAAAAAGCAAAGTTAAAAATAATCGGTCAACGCCTACAGATGTTTCAACCACTGTTGGAATTTCGCTTAGCCCAGTTTCTTGATCAAAGATTGCTAAATCTTTACCTGAGTGTTTGGAGTGTTGTGTTAAATCAAAGGTGCCACGATGAGCAATCCCTTCAAGTTCTTTAAATCCAAAAGGAAATTCATATTCAACGTCAATGGTACATTTGCTGTAATGAGAAAGTTTTTCTATAGGGTGTTGATACATTCTTATTTTGTTCATATCTAGACCGATTGAGCTGTAAAAAGCTTTGCGTTTTTCAACCCAAAATTCAAACGTTTCCATGCTGGTTGCGTCTTTGCAGAACCATTCAAGTTCCATTTGTTCAAATTCTCTCATACGGAATAGAAACTGCTTTGGAGTAATTTCATTTCGGAATGATTTACCGATTTGAGCAATACCAAAAGGTATTTTAGCGCGATTGGTTGTTAAAACATTTTTAAATTGTACAAATATAGTCTGTGCTGTTTCAGGTCGTAGGTAAGCTTTTGCGCTGTCGTCTTGCAGAGCGCCAAGCTGAGTTTGAAACATTAAATTGAAATCTCGAATGTCAGTCCAGGATTTTATTCCACATGAAGGACACGGTTTGTTGGTATCGATTTGATCATCGTCGGTACGAAATCTTTTTTTACAATTCATGCAGTCAATCATTGGATCATGAAAGTTTTCTACGTGACCTGAAGCGATCCACATTGCTTGTGGTCCAATGAGTGAACCATCTAAGAAAAATATGTCACCAAGTTCATTTTGAATAGATTTTTTCCAGGCATTTTTGATGTTTTCTTTCATCAAGTACCCAAGGTGTCCAAAATCATAGATACCATTGATCCCGCCATAAATATCAGCTGCGGGGAATACAAAGCCTTTTCTTTTGCACAAAGAGACAATCTTTTCAAGAGTAACTGGTTTTTCAAGAGTGACAGGAGAATGTGACATATCTATTTTACCTTTAAATACTACGTAGATCGTATTTTCATATCGTAGCATGAGCAACCGATTTGTAAATGTTTTCAAAATATTTTGCTTTTACTTACATTAATAAACACCTCTCCAAAACTTTATATTATGAGTGCATTGATCGATCTTGTTGGCTGTGATACTTTTTAAGTATGACTCTTGTTATTTGTACTGTGACTTTGGTTTACTGATTTTAATCGATTTCTTTTTATAAAAGGGGTGAAAATGAAAACTAGAATTAATTATTTTTTAGGAATTGCTGTAAGCATGTACTCAATAGTAATGTTTGCGCCAGGAGATATCGTAGATCCTGAAAATGAGCAACCAGAAAAAATCGTTTCTTTTGATGCAACACGTCAATCAAAAAGAAGGAATAGATGGCTTAATCATACTGTTGATTCTCGTAGAATATGGCAAGACCCTGCTCAGATAGTTGCCGAAGAATCAATGAAAAGGATGAATGTAAAACATCTTCCTATTGCTTTAAAATCTCAAGAAGAACGAGTTCGGCTTAAAGATAAAAAATTTGTAAACTTTGATGATAGTTCAACAACGTTTGTAGAGTCTGATGAACAATCTGCAGCAAAATCTGTTGCTTCGCCGGGAGTCTTTGAGGATCCACAAAAAGCTGCGCAAGATAATTATCTGTCTTTTAGTCCAATTCATAAAGCAACGCCTTACAGCGATGAAGAATTAAGTAAAAGACAAATTTCAGAGATTGATTTAGATGCTAGGCTTGCAAAACGTAAAAAAATGAATGAGCAAGCTAAAAAACGACGACAATTTCAGCAGCAAAAAGAAGAAAACATGACAGAAGAAGAAATGGCTAAATTTTGGGAAGCATCGGAGCAAAATTCTGTTAAGGCATATAAAAAAGTACAACAAAAAGTAGCACAAGAAATGAAAGATGAAGAATTAAAAAAACAATTGAAGCAGCAAGGGCCAGCGCCAACAGGAGGAGTCAGGAGAATTATTAAAGAGAATGATTCAAAACCAATTTGGACAACTTAGCGAAGAAAGCATTGTTGACATGGTGGTAAGCTTCATAGTAATGGTATATCGATATAATTATTGATATATCAATGTGATGAATTGATTGAAATAACCAGTGATAAATTCACTGGTTATTTTTTTGGTTTTATTTAGACTCAGCTTCTATAAATAAGTATCATAAACATATGAAAAAACAGGAGAAATCGTATGAAGGTGTTAGATGGTATTTTAAGTCTTAGCATGATCGTGCTGTGTTGTATCATTGGATATTTTTTCCATACAACATACGTACATTTTGCCCATATTGAAAAGTCGATCAATTCGCTTCAAGAAACAATCAATGCTCAAGATGGTTTGGTAAAAAATCCAGAAAATTCAACTACAAATTCTTTAAATGATGCATGTAAAACTGCAGCTTCTTCTCAGCTGTGGTTAAAGCTTCAAAAAGGTGTACAAAACACTGTTGTTCAGCTTATGGTGACCAATGCTGAGCAGAACGTATTGCAACCGTATAAAGTTCCTCAGCCGGGTCAATGCAGCGGATCTGGGTTTATAATGAGTGAAGAGGGTGAAATTATTACCAATGCACATGTGGTCAACGGTGCAACGTCTATCATGGTGCAAATGCCTGCGTTTGGAAAACATCAATTCGAAGTAGATTTTGTTGGAATCATGCCTGAAAAAGATTTTGCTCTCGTAAAATTACGACCGGATGACATAGAATTAATTAAAACCACTCTAGGGAAAGTGCCTTGTTTGGCGTTGGGCGATTCTGATAATGTCATGCGTTCTCAAGAAATTATAGCACTTGGATATCCGTTAGGTCAGCAATCACTTAAAAGTACAACAGGGGTGATAAGTGGTCGTGAATCTGGAATGATTCAAATGAGTGCTCCTATCAACCCTGGAAGCTCTGGTGGTCCATCACTTGATTGCTTTGGGCATGTGATAGGGATTAACACTGCTGGTATCGTTACGGCGCAAAACGTTGGGTACATTATTCCTATTAAGGACGTCAAAATTTTCTTAAAAGACTTACGAGCAGGCGGGTTAGTCCGCAAACCATACATTGGCGTGTATCAATCTATGGCTACAGAGGATTTGTTAAAAGCTTTAGGAAATCCACTTCCTGGTGGTACGTACATTGTTGATGTGTTAACGGATAGTCCTTTGTATGGACAACTCAAGCCTGGCGATATGATCTATGAAATTAATGGTGTACCGGTTGATTTGTATGGTGAGATGGTTGTGCCGTGGAGTGAAGATAAGGTTTCAACAGCAGAGTATGTTGCTCGTCTGCCGGTTGGCCATAAAGTTTCTCTGGTTGTGTATCGCAAAGGTACAAAAAAGAATTTTTCATGCACACTTGATCGCAAAAAATTAATACCGATTCGACAAGTGTTTACAGCGTATGAAGAGTTGCCCTATGAAGCTTTTGGTGGCTATGTGGTTATGCCGTTGATTTTAAATCATTTGCCTCATTTACTTCCGGTGATGCCAACGCTTGCAAAATACGGTGAAGATAAAATGCAGGGCGAATCTGTTTTAGTGGTGACGCACGTGATGCCTGATTCTCCAGCACATCGAGCACGACTGCGCATTGTTGGTTCAGTGCTGAAAAAAGTAAACGGTCAAGATGTTAAAACTTTGCAAGATCTCAGAAATGCATTATTGAAATCTGGCGATATAATTACGATTGAAACAACTGATAATCTTTTAATTGCTTTGTCAAAAGAGAAAGTATTAAAAGCTGAACGTAATCTTTCGCAAACGTTTGGTTACCCTGTGACATCAGGCATGGAGCAGTTAATGAAAAAGGAAGAAGAGAAGGCTAAAAAATAACTCGTCTCTGTGTGAAAAATTATATTGATTTTCAAAAAATGCGCCTTTGAATAAAGGTGCATTTTTTGCTTTTAAGCTGACTTTTTTCATATAAAACTTTATGTTTCATGTGACATTTTTATAAGATACGTTAATCTAAAATATATATGTTTCAACAAAAACAAAGGGTCACTTTATGAAAAAGCTTATAGCCATATTTTTATTATGTGCCTACGATTCGATTGTACTAAGTTCATTAGATGATCAGTTTGGTAGACTGAAAAGGACACGTTCGAGTTGTGCTTTGTTTGATTTAGATCCTAAGAAAACAGCGGAAGCACCATTTAAATTAGAAAATTTTATAAAAGTAGAAGATGGTTCCGACATTGATGGTTCTGATGTTGATGAGATTGATATTGATGGCTCTGATACTGATGGTTCCGATATGGATGTACCTACAGTTGAGAGAACAGCAGCTGAATGGGACCTTTTACGCTTTGCTCAGTTAAGAAAGCGTACGGATCTTGATGCAATATGGCTTAAAAATGAAGAGCAAAAAAATATAAATCAAGTCGCAGTATCTTCTCAAAGTAGAAATGCTTCTCCTTCTGGTATAGCGGAATCATCAAAAAATAATTCTTTTCCGCAATCAAGATCAGGTACAGCAGTACCGGTACCAACTCCTCGTTTTCAAGAATCTATGAAAACTCCAATTATGGTATCACCAATTATGACAATGCCAATTGTATGTTCTGCGGTTGCAGCTACACAATTTGCAATAGATAAAAAATCATAAAGTATCAATAAAAAACGTATGTAAAAAAAATCACCCGTCAGAAAAAAATTTCTGACGGGTGGTACTTGTTTTAACTCTTAGCGTTTAATTTTATTATTTAAACAACTAATATGAGACTAGAAAGCATGTATTAGAATGCAATTCCGCCTTGAAGACCAACATTCCAGAGGTTTACAGCTGAATTTTTCAAATGTGTAAATTCATAACCGCCTGAAATTGCTAGATATGGGCTGTAGTCTGAATCTGTCCAAGTGTGTTGAACTTGTGCAAATGGTTTGCTTGTGTAATCAGCATGAGCACGTTGACCTTGTATGTTCAACGCATCAAGTGCATCTTCAGGAAGACGATTTGATACGTTTGTCGCGTCAACAATTGTTGTATCATTTGCACGCTCAGCTCTAGGTAAAGATTTACCAATTGTTGCACATGGCTCTGCAAGGTTTATGAGTGATCCTTGAAGGCTATACGGTGTTTGACGACCTAGAACAGCATATTCACTAAAGTCTGTTGATCCTGGGCATGAGCAATCAAGGCATATTTTTTCACATGATCTGCCCCAGCCTTCATAACCAACCATAAAGCTCCAGTTACACCAGTGGAAATCAAAACCAAGAGCGAAGTTTCCTTCAACTGCAAAAGTTGATTCTATTCCAATTGTAGTGATATTAACTGCGTTTTGGATTGAGTTTTGGAAAGTCGTTCCTGCATATTTAGCAACGAGTAGGTATTTAGAACCAGCTCCGTTTGCTAAGTCAAATGAACGGCAATGTTTAGATCTGAAAAGGTGCATTGCTGTACCATCTAACCATAGATCAAAATGTTTTTCATCTGTGTCTGATTCCCATGCTCTCCAGTGACCAAGGATAGATCCCCCAGCACCCCAGTGACCGTTACGGCCAAAGATTGGTTCTAGAACATAAGTACCATCAGCTTTGTTTCCTGTTGGAGCACTGAAAGTAACAGCTATGCCAAGGTGTTTGCACTCATCAGCATAAACGTTGTAACCAAAAGAAGCTTCTAAGTCACCGAATTGTGCAGACGATGTACGTGCGCAATCTCCGATACGACCTTTTTGCATCTTTTTCAAGAATCCAGCTTCTTCTTGACCATTAAAAGCTTGTGCAATGTTTTCGTATGGAGCAGCGATATCACCAGCAGCAATAGTTCCTAAGGCACCAGCAGGATAATCTACTGAAGTTAAATCTTCATTAGAATATGTTAAAACTGGGTTAATGCTGATAACACCAACTGGTGCATGCGCTCTTAACCAGAAACCACGTTCTGAGCGATGAGCTCCAAAGTATACTAAGAAATCAGCACCTGTTTGGTACACTCGTGGATCAAGTTGAACAGTTCCGTTTGTTGTGACAGGACCCATACCCATTTGGTATACGTCAAGGTCATAAGAACCGCTGTTATCACCAAGTGTCATTTGGTTGCTGTATGTTGCGTCAGTGTTTGCTGCGATATCACCTGAAGCTACAATGTGCTGCGATGACCAGAAAGGTACAGAACCTAAGCTTTTGCAGCAAGAAGAAACTTCGGCACAACAGTTGTTACGGCTTTGGTTTGATTGATATTCGAAACCAACACCGAATGTACCATGCCAGCTTTCTTCGTCATCCATAGGCGCCCAAGCATTTTTTTCAAGCATAATGTTACGAGCAGCGCTTACTGAGAAAGCATGAGGCTGCCAAAGGTTTTGGCTGTTTGTGCAGCCAGTAGGACAACCTTGGCATTCAGAGTTATCAACTCTGTTACAAGTGATAGCTGTTGATGTTTCTTGTGCCGCGATTGTTACTGAACAAAGTAATGCGGCAATTGAAAAAAACCGCTTTAAGTTTTGATTCATAGGACTCCTTTAATGATATAAAAATATTTTTGAAATACTTTTTTTGAGACTCTTTGTTGTGAGATTTAAAGCATGTATTCTTTATTTACTCTCCGAAATCCTCCTTTCATCTACTTCTTCTTTAACTTTTTTAGTGAATTTTCAAGTTTATTTTTTTTGACTTTAAATTCGGCACCATCATAACACTTGAAATTTAAACTTGTAAAGTACTTTGTCGATCTGGCCTGATGATCGATGATATTTTGCTTTATAAAGTGTGTATTAATAGGCTTTTTTATTTTTATAAATTTGTTAAAAAAGATTTTTTTAGAAAAACAAGAGACGGATTTTGAATGCATCTGCGTTTCGGTCTGTTTGATAAGTTTATAACTTGGGTATTTGGTGCACGAAAAAACGGCCTTTTTAGAAAAAAATTCTAAAAAGGCCGTTTTTATTAATGTTTTTATAGGTATTTTAGCTATAGATAAATATCATTGCTAAGCACACTGATCCGGCAATGGCACCAAATGCATTGGCTCTCATTAAAATTGGATTTCCAATTAAATATCCATAAAAAGACCAGCTACATGTTGAAATAAAAGCACTTAAAAAACCTAAAAGTGAAACGTCAGAGCTGCATCCTGTTTGCCAAATTCTATTTGCTTGAAATACAAAAACTAACTGCCCTACAAAGCCTATTACGTACATATAGTGTTTGTAATAAAGCAAAAATTTTTCTTTCATTTTTTTCTATTATTTTTTAAATCGTATCAAATTTACGTCGTATACAGATTATTTTTTAGGTATGCCTAAAAACAATAGATTATGCAACCATTGATTTTAACCCAATAGAAAGTTTAAGCTTAAACTAAAGATTTGAGTTTTTGTGGAAATAATGCTGGAGGGTATGGGTATGAATTCTTTTTTTAAAACTGAAATTGTAAAAAAACATATAATACTTAGTCTGTTTTTTTGCATTTCAAGTAGCCAACTACTTATGCCATTTTTTAGTTGCTGCAAAGATGAACCTCCTAAGCGTTCAAAAGAATTGCCTTTAATAGAATGGATTAAAGAAGATAACGCAGAAGTGCAAAAAAATACTTTAGAAACTCAGCAAGAACCTAGTGTCTCTCAACAAGAAATGCGTGAAGTTCAAGAAGAAATTAAATTAACGAAAGCTAGTTTACTAAAAGTGCAAGAAGAACTTTCATTGATGCAAAAAGAACGTAAAGCTGAGCAAGAACATAAAGCAGAGCAAGAACGTAAGGCAGAGCAAAAACGTAAGGCAGAGCAAAAAGTTATAGAAAAAAAAGTTTCATCAAACTCACTACCTGACAGGGTTCCTTGGGAATATGATAACCATACACAGTTACCACACTGCCCGCTTGGTTCAAGATCATCAAATGTATGACCTATGGCTTAAAGAACTAAAAAACACAAAAAAGGATTCTTGTTTAAAAACAAGAATCCTTTTTGCATAAAAATCTATTTTTTAGAAGGTAATTCCGCCTTGAACGCTAATATTCCAGAGATTGACAGCTGAATTTTTCAGATGGGTGAATTCATACCCACCGGAAACTCCAACGTATGGAATGTAGCAATAATCTTTCCATGTATATTGAATTTGTCCAAAGGGTTTGCTTGTGTAAGCAGCATGGGCACGTTGAGCGTCTATGTTTAAAACATCATTGCCGTCTTGAGGTAATCGATTTGATGCATTTGTTGCGAGAACAATTCCTGTTGATGGTGCTGGCACGACCTCTACTCGGTCTAGAGATTTGCCAATTTTTGCTAAAGGCTCGCAAAGATCAAGCGTTGCACCAAGTGATGTGTATGGAGATTGGCGACCTAAAACTGCATATTGATTATAATCAATTGCTCCTGGAATTGTGCAATCAATGCTTAATTTTTCACACGATCTGCCCCAGCCTTCATAGCCAACCATAAAGCTCCAGTTTCTGTGATGGAAATCAAAGCCAAGTGCAAAGTTTCCTTCAACAGCAAACGTTGAACCTATTTCAATGGTGGTAATGTTTACTGCGTTTTGAATTGAGTTTTGAAAAACGTTTCCTGAATATTTAGCAACGAGTAGATATTTAGAACCAAGTCCGTTTGCGGTTAAATCAAATGAACGAATATGATTTGATTTGAAAAGGTGCATTGCCATACCGTCAAACCACAGGGCAGCGTACGTGTCATCAGTGTCACACTGCCAAAAATCCCAATGACCAATCAATTCTCCGCCAATACCACCATGACCATTGCGGCCAAAAATTGGCTGAAGGATATCAATACCATCAGCTTTGTTTCCAGTTGGAAAGCATACTCGCGCGCCGATACCAAGATGTTTTTTTTCATCAGCTATGACATTGTAACCAAAAGCAAATTCCAAATCTCCAAAGTGAGCCTGAGAAATACGTTTGCAATCGATGCGACCGAAGACCATTTGTTGTAAAAATCCTGTCGATGTGTCACTTGCAAAAGCATCTGCAATGTTAGCAAATGGAGCAGCTGTTTCTGTGGTTGCAGCAAGAGTACCAATTGGATACGCTACTGACTCTAAAGATGTAGCGTATGAAAGCAGTGGATTAAGAGCTGTGACACCAATTGGTGCTTTCAGTTTCATCCACCAACCACGCTCATCACGTTGACTCCCGAGGTACAGTAAAAAGTCTGCGCCGGCTTGATAGATAACAGGGTTAAGTGTAATGGTACCAGTTGTTGTGACAGGACCCATACCCATTTGGTATACGTCTAGGTCGCTTCCACTTTTGTTGCTACCAAGAGTCATTTGATTGCTGAAAAATGGTTCACCATTTTGTGATGCCCAGAAAGGCATAGACCCTAAACTTTTACAACACGCTACAGGCTCGCACGAACAGTTTTTGCCACTTCTATTTGTTTGAAAATCAACACCAACGCCAAACGTACCAAACCAGTCTTCTCGGTAATCAGCAGAAGCCCAAGCTTGTTTTTCTAAAATAGTTTCGCGTGACATGCTGGTACCAAATGCGTGAGGTTGCAAAAGGTTTTGACTTTGAGTGCAACCCGTTGGACATGGTGTGTCGCATGGTTTTTCTTTTGGTTCAGTTAGTATTGAACACAGTAATCCGGATAGAATTAAAAATCGCTTTAAGTTTTGCTTCATATGAATCCTTTTTATTGTTGGTTACATAAATCGGCTCTATCATAGCACTTGAAAATTAAAGGTGCAAAGCATTTGGTTATGATTATTTTTATCATTTCATGTACTCAGCATCTAAAAATTGTTATCTTTTTTTATCTGATAAAATAAATAAAACGTTTGTGTGAAAAAAGGTTTTGCCGTGTTGCTTTATGTGTGGATTTTGATGCAAATCATGATTGAAAGTTTGCCAGTAAGTAGTTCTAGCCATGTTACCTTAGTGCAAAAAATATTTGAAAAATATGGCTACAGCCCAGACACTTTTACGCAATCTTGGGTGATTGATTTTATACTTCATGGCCCAACCATGGTGATTTTACTAGTTTATTTTTTTAAGCCATGGTGGAAAATGGTATTTGGCCAAAGATCTATCGATTTCAAAATATTTTTACAAAAGAGTACGTGGCAATCTTTGGCTGCTCCTTTAATCTTTATTGGTATTGCTGATTTTATCACCGTTATTTTTTGGTGGTCAGGAATTGCTCAGTCTTTTTTTATAACACATTATTTTTTACCAGTTGGGTTTATGTTCACTGCAATTATTTTATACAGCTCCTCACGAGCGTCTGTGACAAGATCTGTGAATTGGTCCTTTAAAGATGCAGTTATAATAGGATGCGCGCAAGCCATAAGTTTGCTGCCCGGAATTTCTCGATTTGCGTCAACGTATGGCGCTGGAAGACTTTTGTGTAGGTATGACGCTTCGACATCGTTTGCTCTATCATTTTTAATTCAGCTTCCTTTAATTGGTGCTGGTTTTATAAAAGGTCTGATTGCTGTGCAAAAATATCCAGAACTTATGATAAAACTATTTTCTTTCAAAGCTCTTCTTGTTATGGTGATTGCAAGTTTGTTAAGTTACGGATTGTTGTGCCTGGTTGGTAGTTTGATACAAAAAAATAAATTGTATTATTTTGCTTTTTACATGATGATTCCAATCATTTTAAGTTTAATTTTGTAAAGGTGTTTGATGAAACAAAAATTGATTGCTTACTTTAAACATTATGCTCGTTTGTACGGTCCACTATGTATCATGATTTTATTGACCATCATTGTTTCAGTTTCATTAAAGTCGTTTCGACCTGACGATGTTTCATTTTTTTACCACGCGACGGGTGGCACGTGTCGCAATACTCTTGGTTATTTTGGAGCAACGCTTGCAGCATTTTTGGTCTATCTTTTGGGAACTCCGGCATACTTTGTTCCATTTTTAATGATGTATAGTTTGCTTTTTATGAGTGGATACAAAAACGCTTCGCAGGAACTAGACCGCATTATTGGTTTGGTTTTTTTTGTTGCACTGTCGAGTGCAACGTGTCAATTTTATGAAATTGGATACTATCAGTTCAGTGGTGCTGGAGGCGTGGTCGGATCGATTGTGATGTCATTTCTTTCATCATTTGATACAACCTTAAAAGGTATTGTTTTATGGACGCTCCTTTTTGCTTCGAGCATTTTAGTATTGCGATTTGCTCATTTGATAGTTGCTCGTTGGATTTTAACAGGGTTGCAATCTTTTTTCTCATATGTTTCAAAAGTTGACAATTTTCCAGCTCGTTTAGTCAGAGCAATTGCAACAACTATTTCTATGATATGTTTGGGTATTGCTCAATCATTTCGATGGGCATACCAGTTGCTTAAAGGATCAATGATTACAAATTCAGATCAGTCAATTATGGAATTTGAACAAGATGAAGAATTAATCGATAAAGATGTAGACCTTTTGCTGCAGGATTTGTTTGGTGTGCAGCCTGAGCTTGAAAATCTTGAAGAAGTTCAGCAGCATGCATCTTTAGAAAATTCATCGAGCGAAGGCTTATCGAGCGACAGTTTGTCAAACGAAGGTTTGTCTGAAAATGTTTTTGGCTCTACGGTAAAAGCAGAAGTTGCGCAGAAAGTTGTTCGCCCTAAATCGTATGCATTACCAGACATTGAAAAAATGTTAGTGCAAGGAACAACTACAACCCATCATGAAATTGATCGCAATGCTCTGGCTGAGCATTCTGCAATTTTAGAAGAAAAATTGGCTCTTTTTGGCGTGCGTGGAAAAGTGATGAGAATTCATCCAGGACCGGTCATTACACTTTTTGAATACAAACCAGAAAGTCACATTAAACTTAGTAAAATTTTAGGCCTTGAAGATGATTTAGCTATGGCGCTCCAGGCTCTCAACATTCGAATTCTTGCTCCAATTCCAGGCAAAGATGTGGTTGGTTTTGAAGTTGCAAATAAAGTCAGAAACTCTGTTTTACTTTCAAATCTTTTTCATGGAACTGCGTGGACAAAATTTAAAGGTCATTTGCCTTTAATTTTGGGTGAAGATACGTATGGAAATCATATCGTGGTTGATTTAGCAAGTATGCCTCATCTTTTAATTGCGGGATCAACTGGTTCAGGTAAATCGGTTGCGTTAAACTGTATGTTGGTGTCACTACTGTGTGCTAAAAAACCTGATGAATTAAAATTGATTATTGTCGATCCAAAACAAATAGAATTTACGGCGTACGAACGAGTTGCGCATTTATTGTTCCCTATCATTACTGACAGTAAAAAAGCTGTACCAGTTTTAAAATGGGTAGTTATGACAATGGAAGAGCGGTATCAGCGTATGGCTGAACTCGGCGCGAAAAATATTTTTGATTATCAAAGATTGATGACTGAAAATTCTGATTTAGAAAAAATGCCGTTTATCGTTGTAATCATTGATGAACTTGCTGATTTAATGATGACGACAGGAAAAGATGCAGAAGATTTGATTGCTCGTATTGCGCAAATGTCTCGAGCTGCAGGGATTCATATGATTGTTGCAACGCAGCGACCATCAGTTGATGTGATTACTGGACTTATAAAAGTTAACTTTCCAAATAGAATTTCGTTTAAAGTAACGTCAAAAGTTGACTCTCGAACTATTTTAGATGAAATGGGAGCGGAACGACTGCTCGGTAAAGGGGATATGCTTTTTATTGATGCAAAAGATCCTCAAATACGCCGTGTTCATGGAGCGTATGTTTCTGATAAAGAAGTGCATTATTTAGTAAAACACATCGAAGCTCAACAGCCTCCAGAATTTTTAGATGTTGCCGATATGTTTGTAACTGAAGCTGAATCTGCGTTGTTTGAAACAGATCAAGATCTTTTTCAACAAGTTGCCGATATGCTACGCGACTGTGATGAGATTTCAATTTCGATGATTCAACGTCGCTTTAGAATTGGGTACAATCGCTCCGCACGAATTGTCGAAACGCTTGAAGCGCGTGGGTTGATTATGCCAAGTGATGGTGGCAAAATGCGTAGAGTTATAAAAGATTAAAAAATAAAATTGAGGTGTTTAAAATTATGGCAACAAATAATATCTTACAAAGAATTATTATTGATCCAAATATTATGGTTGGTAAGCCGGTTATTAAAGGTACTCGGTTAACCGTAGAGCTTATTTTGGGGTTGCTTGGACAGGGCGAAACGATTGAAAAACTTTTACAAGAATATCCAAGGTTAAGCAAAGAAGATATTTTTGCATGTCTCTTGTTTGCGCAACAGGCTATTGGTAATGTAACTTTTATGCCTATGTTTAAATAAAAAAAGGGTGGCTATGAAGTTTCTTGTAGATGAAAATCTTGGTTCTTCGATTTCGAAATGGTTACGTCAGCAAGGACATGATGTTGTCTGCATAGGGACAGACTTTTCCGGAATTGATGATGCAGCTGTGTTGAAAAAAGCTTATGATGAACATAGAATTTTAATAACTTGTGATACTGATTTTGGCACGCTTGTTTTTAAAGATCAACAGAGACATTATGGTATTATATTGCTGCGAATGACAAATATGAAGTTTGATAAAATTATAAGTTTTTTGATTAAAGTTCTTGATCAGTGTCAAAATGAGCTGGCAAATAATTTTGTTGTTGCTAGCGATAATGGAATTCGTGTTATCGGGTCAGTGTTGCATTAGAAATTAAAAAACTTTATCGGATAGAAAATATGAAAAAAAATATGTCACCAGAGCAATTTCAGGAAATGTTTAAAGTTACCCCTGAAAAAGTTGCCCAAGTAGTTCATAAGCTGGTTGCTACGTACAATCCTATTAGTATTTATGCTTTTGGATCATACGCAAGTGGCAAATATGACGATGAAAGTGATTTTGATGTTATGACGGTGATTGATGAGTATGATGATAAGCCTTGGAGAGTTATAGCTCGAGGTTATGGTGAGTTGCACGGAATACAGATGCCCATTGATTTATTAGTCTACGATCTCAGTAAGTTTGAAGAATGTAAAAAAGATTCAACAAGCTTTTGTCATACGATTTTAAAAACAGGGAAGTTGTTGTATGAAAGAAAAAAGTCTTAAATGGTTGAAGTTTGCAAAAGATGATTTTGAAGTGGGACAAGCCACACTCATAACATTTAGGGATAGATATGCAGGGATTGTTGCCTATCATTGTCAACAATCGGCAGAAAAAGGATTGAAGGGTTTTTTAGTATTGCGTGGACAACTGATTCCTAAATCCCACAATCTTAATGTGTTGCTCGAGCAGTGCGAAATATTAGATGCTGATTTTAAAAATATTCGAATTCAAGCAGATCGTCTAAATCCATTTTCTGTTCAAACTTGCTACCCAGATGATGTTTGTTCTCATTTGACATATGAAGAAGCAGAAGAATTATTGAATTATAGCAAACAAATTATTGAACTGATTGAAAGTAAAATTATTTAAAGTAATTGTTGAAACGCTTGAAGCACGAGGTTTAATTATGCCAAGTGATGGCGGAAAAATGCGTAGAGTTATAAAAGATTAATGTTGAGCTCTGTTGCGTTATTCTTGACAAAATCTTTAAAAAACGACATTTTTTCGATATAATCTTTAAATAAGTATAAAATCAAAAACGTTTGCAAGGCGGATACATTAATGCTCGACAAAGTAACGCACGACCAATTATTGCAGGATCAATTAATGCACAATCAATTACAGCGCATGGATGCTGATTTTTTTTCTAAAGTTTTACCAAATGCGCAGTTGCAGGGTGGTCCGTTTTCACCTGATAGCTCATTTGTAGTTGATTCTCGCAACGTTATCAAAGGCGATATCTTTGTAGCATTGCCTGGAGAGCGTGTTGATGGGCATGATTTTATTTCCCAAGCGTTGCATGCTGGTGCCTCAGGTTTTATTTTATCGCTGAGTAAAAAAGCTGAACTACTGCAAACATATAAAAAAGAATTTGAAAATAAGACGATCCTTTTTGTGTCAGATACGTACCAAGCACTCATAGATTTAGCGTCTGCATGGCGCTCGCAATTTACCTATCCAGTCGTTGCCATTACCGGATCAGTAGGAAAAACTACAACGAAAGAAATGGTTCGTAATATTTTAAAATTAACTGATCGAAAATACATCGTGTCGTCTGGTAATCAAAATACGCTCATTGGTGTTTCGATGAATATTTTAAAAATGCGCTACGATCATCAGGCAGCAGTTTTTGAATTAGGAATTGCCAATCGCGGCAGCATGAAAAAATTAGTTGAGCTTTTACGTCCAACGTATAGTTTAATCACTGCTATCGGCCATGGTCACATGGAAGGGCTTGGCGATTTAGACAGTGTTGCCCGTGAAAAACGTGAAATATTTTCTTGTTTTACTGATCGTGACATTGGGGTGATAAATGGTGATCAGGCAGAAATTGCTAATGTTTCTTACATTCATCCAGTTATCCGTTTTGGTAAAAAAACATCAAATCAAATTCAAGCTCGCAAGATAGTGTGTGAAAACAATACAATCAGCTTTAATGTAAAAATTTATAATCAAAAATATCCTGTTGTTCTGCCAACATGCAATCAAGCTCGTGTGATGAATGCACTTGCAGCTATGTCTATCGGCTATTTGCTTAACATTCCAAACGAAACTTTGATTAAAGGTGTTGAGCAGCCAGTTGTGGTAGCTGGTCGGTTTCAACTGTTGCCACATCATAGCGGGTGTATGATTATTCATGATGGCTACAACTCAAACCCAGACAGCGCAAAAGCTTCGCTGATTGCTTTTGAAAATTATCAAGCCGATAAGCTAAAAAAGATAGTTGTTTTAGGTGATATGCTTGAGCTTGGAATTGAAAGTCCATTTTGGCATCGTCAGCTTGGACGGCTTTTGCATCATATAACGGACCTGTCTCATGTTGTTTTAATCGGCAAACAGATTGAATGGACGAAAAAAACGTTGCCAATTGGTATGAAATCATCAGTGTTTGCAACGGCGGATGAAGCTTTTGAGCTCTTAAAAAGTATGCTTTTGCAAAAAGATAAGGTATTCTTATTTAAAGCATCAAACTCGGTTAAGCTTTCCGATCTTATTAAAAAATTACAAGAGGTCTAAACAAAAAAATTCATGGATAATCCGCAAGATAATATGCCAGACCAAAAACCAGAACAGGTTTCAGGTCACATACCAGTTTTAATGGAAGAAGTTCTGTTGTATCTAGACCCTAAGCCAGGAGAAGTCTACGTTGACGCTACTCTTGGTGGAGGAGGACATACTCGAGCAATTTTAACCAAAGAGCCAACATGTAAAGTGATTGGACTTGATTGGGATAAGACGGTTATAGAAACAACCGGGCAGGAGCTTGCGCAAGAATTTCCAGGCCGATTCTTTCCAGTTTGGGGAAATTTTTCTAAGGTTCATAAGCTGGTTGCATCTGCAGGATTTTCAAAAGTTCATGGAATTTTAGCTGATTTTGGAACCTCTCAAATTCAAATTAAAACTAAACCAGGTTTTTCTATCTACAATGATACGTTTTTAGACATGCGGTTTTCTTCTAGCTTGTTTAAAGTTACGGCATATCAAGTCGTAAATTATACTGACGAAAAAGCATTAGCAGATATCTTTTTTGACTTTGCTCAAGAAACAAATTCGAGAAAAATTGCACGATATATCGTTGAAAGACGTAAGCAAAAACATTTTAAAACAACGGGCGAGTTGGCACAATTCATCAAAGATTTAACACCTGGCAATTATCATAAAATTCATCCAGCGACTAAGGTTTTTCAAGCCTTACGTATTTTTATCAATAAAGAGTTGGAAAGTATTCAGTCCTTTTTGCAAAATTCGACCCTCGTTTTAGCAGATGGGGCAAGACTTGTTTGCATTAGCTTTCATTCCCTTGAAGATCGCATGGTTAAGCAATTTTTTAAGGACCATGGAAGCAAGAGTGCTGTAACTCGTTATTTTGATTTAGCTACAAAAGGTGCTTGCATGGCAACCGAGGAAGAAATTGCAAGAAACAGATCTTCTCGTTCAGCCAGACTACGAGCCGGAATCCTTAGAATTTGATTTGACAAAAGTTGTTTAGAAAGCTACATTAAAGGGGTAGTAATAGAGCTCTTTAAAAAGGCAACGGAGGATTAAAAAAGGATATGACTCATAAAAGGGTTTACGACATTTTAATATAAGGACTTGGTAGATGAAAATTACAGAAGTAAAAGTCTATCCCGTAGTAGAAAGCGGTAGATTGAAAGCATATGCGACCATGGTATTTGATGACTGTTTCATCGTTAGAGATTTAAAAGTAATCGAAGGCGACAACGGTCTGTTTGTTTCAATGCCATCTCGTAGAAGAAAAGATGGGTTTCGTGATATAGTCCATCCTCTGAATGCGGACACTAGAAAATTGGTAGAAGATACAATCGTTGAAGAATTTAAAAAAACGGTTGTCGAAGCATAAAAAATTCTGTTGGAGCGTCGCCAAGTGGTAAGGCACCTGTTTTTGGTGCAGGCACGCGGAGGTTCGAATCCTCCCGCTCCAACCAAATTTTGGCAGTCGTTTTTAAATGTAGTAATTAAAAAACGATTATCCAAAAAACCATGAAAAGCACAGTCAATGAAAATTTGACTGTGCTTTTCATTTTTTTGTAAACTTATTTTTTAAAAATTAATTTTAATGAAAGTTTTTTTATGGAATATATTTTATATCTAGCTTCAGGGTCATCATCGCGCAGGGGCATGCTCATGGCTGCCGGAATACCTTTTCAAGTAACAGAGCACACAGCTGATGAATTATCATGTAGTTTAGATCAACCTCTAGAAAGTTTAGTTACGCAGATTACTCTTTTAAAAATGAACCATGTATCTATTCCTGATGGTGTTGAAGGACAAGTCGCATTTACTTTGACCGCAGATACTATGACGCTTGATTCTTACAATCGATTACATGGCAAGCCAGTTGACAGACAAGATGCAAAAAACATGTTGGTCTCGTGTCGTAATGGTGCGCTCATTGGAACAGCGTTTTGTTTGCAGAAAAAAATATTTCAAAATGGTACTTGGCATGTGCAACAACAAATAATTGGTTACGATCAAGCATGGTGCGTTATTGATGTGCCAGATGTTTTCATAGATTTTTACCTTGATAGAATTCCATTTACTCAAGTGAGCGGCGGAATTACCATTGAAGGGTTTGGCGAGCAATTTGTTAAAGAAGTAAACGGTTGTTATTCAGCCATTTTGGGTATGCCGATGTATAAGCTTCGTGAAGCATTGTACGAATTAAAATTTTACGCATTTTAAAAAAACATTATTTATTATCATTTGAGTGAAAAGGTGGCATACGATCTATAAGGGTTCCCATTTGGTCGTCGAGTTTGACGGCTTTGACGAGATTGTCACTTGCAATAGCTTTGTTAAGCTTGGTTAAATCTTGATGAGCGTGAGCTTTACAGTACGTTGTAGCACTTTGCACGAATGGTTCGAAATCTTTTTTAGTCCCATATCCATCACGACCTCGTCTAGTTTGTAGTGAGAGTTGATACATTTGTAGGCATGTAGGGCATTTCATAGTTTTTGCTGTAAATAAATCTGCATCAAGTTCTTGGAGTTGGTTTTTGGTTAGCCTATATTCTTTCTTATGCTCCAAAATATCGCACGGGAATTGAAAGTTGGCATTGCTGTATTGCATAACGTGTCGAAATTCATGTAGCAATGTACCCATTTGTTGCGATAAGGATGATAGATGGAAATATGTAAACGTGGCAATGGCTTTGATCTCGTAGTAGTAAACAGCTTTAGCTGAAATAGTGTCGTGGCAATAAAAAAGTGGCGTAACTCGATAAAGATTTAGATTTTTTTGTAATTTAAGACTAGCCGTGATGAGCTTTTTATCTGGGTGAGCAGTCGAATTTAAATTGGTAGCCATGAAGTCTGATAGCTTTAGCTGCTTTTTTTTATGAATTTTGCGCAACTCGCTCAGTGAATAATTCGTGGTTGATTTTGCGCGATATTGCAAAAAAAGTGATGAAATAATTGGCGAAGTCAGAGGTGACGTTTGCTTGTTTGATGTCATGCTTGTAGCAGTTGCAAACGTAGCAATCATGGCAAAACATATGAAATTTTTAGGTTTTGTAAGCCAAATTTTAATCATACACGAGCCTCCTTGTTTCAAAAGAGCTTATGAAAATGATTATTAAAAATACGAGAGTTGGTCAGTAATTCTTGTTTTTCATGAGTACAGACAAGGCAGAGTCTTGTTGATTACTATGTAACTCTTAAGAATGATGGCATAAAAAAGCACAGACCAAGGGTTTGTTTCCGCAGGAACATTGATGCCTTTGGTTTTTTGTCGGAGAAACAATAGAATTATTAAATTCTGACTGCGCAACTTCAAGCTCTTTGTTTGCTTTATCTACAATTGTATTTCGTACAACATATTCTTGAGATTGTAATTGAGCTGTTTTTAACATAGAAAAATAAAAATTAATCTCTTTTCTTTGAGTATCCTTTACGTTGTTGCGCTCAGAAAGTTCTACTGCTGACAGTCTTTTTGATTCTTCAATGAGATGATCTGCTTTTTGTTTTAACAAAGATAGTAAGCGACTTTCATTTTGTTGCCGTGATGATCTTAGTTGCGAAATAAACTCATCGTGTTGGGTTAAGAATTTTTGGCGTTGAGATTCTTCTGCTTCTATGAAATCTTTTCTATCATGAGCCAATATTGTTTTGTGCTGTTGTAAAAATTCATTTCTTTTTAAATTAAATTCATCTTGAATAAATTTAAAACTTTCTGTTTCTATTTTTGCTAAGTTACTGTGTATTTCTGTAAAATCTTCTTCTAATTCTTTGAGCGTCTTAAGTTTTTCACGTAATTCTTTTGGTTTTTTTGGATTTGATATGGTAACAATTGTTTTTTCTAATAAATTATGTAAAAAGGATTCTCGTTTTGAAGTTTTAGATTGCATACATGAAACAATATCAAAAATAGTTTCATTTTGTTTATTTCTAATTTCCAGATTTATTTTTTTATGTTCAATTAACATAGTAAGTAGCTGAATTATTTGTTTTTCACTAAAGAGATTTACTTCATAGAAGCATTGATAGCCTTGAGGAAGCATTAAAAGAATAGAATCGCCATTCGTATCTTGTAAATTGATGTCAGTGTTTGGATTTTCTAGTAAAATCTTTATTGATTGTATTTTTTTATCAAAAAAACTTCTTGCTTCTTCAGGATTGTAACATTTTTCGGATGCTAAAAATGACCAATAAAGAGCGCTTTCGCCTTTTTTGTTTTGTTTATTAGGATCTGCGTTATGCTCTAGCAAATATTTTGCAATATTAATATGGCGCCATGCTATTGCCATATGAAAAGGCGTATTTCCATTAAACGTTTCAGGAATGTTGGGGTTGGCCTGCATTGCAATTAAACGTTGTACTATCGGAAGATAGTTTTTTAATACAGCAGAATGAAGAGGTGTCATGCCATGATTATCTTGTATGTTTGGATTAGCTCCTTGGGCAAGTAACCAGATAGCAAAATCTAATTTATTTGCGTTTGCAGCTTCATGAAGAGCTGTATCTCCATCAACAGTTAACGAACTGTCAATATCAACAGTTTTTAAAAGATTTTTAGCCTTTTTAATTTCGTTTGATGTTATAGCAGAATGTATCTCTTTTAGTATGTCACTTTGACTAGCTGAAATAGTTGTAAACATGAATGCTGTGATGAGTATGTAGTTGATTTTCATTTTTTTAATATTAAATTTTAGAGATGCTGAATAGAATCGATTATCTTACTTAGATTGCCCTTTTTTGACAAAAAGGCAATAAAGATAGGCCTTTTGGGTTCTTTTTACAATGGTATGTTTTTTATATTAAAGTGTGTGTTAATAAAAAAGAGCCTGCGATTAAAAATAAATCGCAGGCTCTTTTTTATTTTAGATTTTAATTTGAAATAGTGTTGTTAGATTTTTCTTTTTTAGGATTCCACTGACGCAAAAGTTCCTTTAAAAAAAGTTCTTTTGCACGTGTCTGATTTTTCGGTTTAATTTTATCAGCTGTTGCAAGTACTGTTGACTTAATAGTCTCATAGTCGAAACGTTTTGGATCAATGTGATCAAGCGTTTTGATTATGTTATGATCCATAATTTTTTTGCTGCCTTCAGTGTTTGCAAGAGCTGCCGTGTGATGTTCTAAGAAATTAAAAAAGTGTACAACGCTGTTTTGTAATTCATCAGAATGTTGTATTTTTGCATACATATCAGGTTCTTTCATTTTGCCTTCAAAGCCTTTAATGAAAGCCTGTGTCACAAGCTTTGACATTTCTTCTTCTTCATATTTCAAGAGCCAATGAAGAACGTGAAGCAGTTCGTATGAAATGACAAATTGATCGTCTTCAAAAAATGTATCATGTTTCATGAGAGCTTCCTTTCTAAATTAGTTAGACATACGTGTAAGCATAGAAGTATATTTTTATTGGTAGTACTGTATAGCAATTTATTCTTCGTAGTCTATATCCCAATCTTTAAATGAAGGGTTGCCAGGCTTTGGTGCTGATTTTTGTTTGTTTAAATCTTGGCTAAATTCTGGAGCCACATCTTTTTTAGCATGCAATTGTTGAGAATAATTTTTAATTAAAATTTTACGATTATTTGTTTCAGCTGTAAGTTCATGTTGTGTTGTTGCAAACATTTTATTCATATCGGTTTGCATCTTTTTCATCTTTTTTTGTAGCTGTAGAATCATTTCGACACCGGCTAAATTGATGCCGAGTTGATGTGTAAGATGAATAATTTCTTCTAATTTTTCAATATCTTCTTCTGAAAACATTCTCGTATTTCCATCAGACCGTTTTGGTTGGATCAGACCTTCTTTTTCATAGAGCCTGACGGTTTGTTGATGTACTGAAAACATTTTAGAAACTGCTGATATTGAAAAAAATGCTTTTCCGCGTTTTATTCTTGTTTCTGACATATTTTTATTCCGCTTACCAAGGTAACTAGTCCATTACTGTTTTATTATAACACACTTTCAGGGTTAATCTATGGTTGAAGTCTTACCATTTTTAGTAGTTTTTGCTAGAGTAATTCGTGCTTAAAGTAATTTTTTTCAAAATTTGATCTGAAAGGAATTTTGTGAACACACATTTTTTAAAAGTGTCTTTATTTTTTTCACTGCTATCAGTAATCATTCCTGTTCAAGCGGTTCGCTACGTGTCCCATAAACTTGTCTCAACCGATGTTGAACTCATAGACGGTAAAGAATTTTCTCACACGGTAGCGTCAGATAAAGGGGTGGTTATTCATGAATTTTGCATTGATCGAGTTCCTGTGCAGCAAGACGATTTTTATAAATCTTTAGACGCGGCCTACGTGTTAGATTTGCGTAAAGAACGGCAGTCGCGAATTAAAGCTCAGCAGTCTCGTATCGCATTTGTTGATGACTGCAATCGTGCAATAATTGAAAAATCGGTTAAAAATACTGTTTTTGCAGCGCAGCAAATGTTTGATAAATTGAACCATGAAAGTCTTAAACCATATTTAAAATTTTCCGAAAAAACTATTCAGTCGCCGTATCAGTTGGCGGAAATGAAAAAATGTTTAGATGAAGCTGACGGTGACTTTAAAGATATGGTTAAAGAGCATGATATTGAGGGCCTTGCGCAGTTGCTTAAAAAAACAGAGCAATGGCCAGACCGTCTTGAAGCTTGTTTTAAAAGCTCTGTGCAGTCTGCCATCGCGGAGTGTGATGATACGACTATGCTGAAAGAATTGTTGACCTTGGTGTCAGCTAGTTGAAGATTCTTATTTGTTAAGTATAATTCCGACAGTCGTTGTATATAAAACAATGTTAGGAACCAAGACCGTTTGACCTTCGTCTTGCAGCGTTGTGTAACGCAAATTAATGTCGATTACCTTACCTTGAAATCCTGCTACTTTTATGTAGTCATTTATTTTGACATGTTTATAACCCAGAATCAAAACGCCCGCAATCAAATTTGCTACGATATCTTTCATGCCATAGCTTAAAACGATACCGGTAATACCAAACGCTGTCATAAAAACGGCGTATACTTCAAAGCCGATATTTTGAAGGGCGATAGTGACACCTAGAATAGTGAAAATATATCGAACTATTTTATTTAAAATGTAGCATGAATGAGAATCAACTTCGTTTTTTCTACAAAGATCCTGAACTAAAGGACTGACTTTTCTGATAAGCATGCGAGTTGCAATAAAAACTGCCAAAACGATGCAGAGCTTTGAGATAAGGGGAATGATAAAAGGTGGAAGTTTATCCACCATTTTTTGTATCATAACGATCATAATTATTAATCTTTCTTTTTTTCTTAAACGTTAAATTTCACCACGATAACGTCACCATTTTGGACAGTGTACTCTTTTCCTTCTGTGCGAACTTTACCAACTTCTTTAAGCTTTGAAAGAGGTGTGTTTACAATGTCTTGATAGTTAAAGACTTCTGCACAGATAAATCCGCGTTGCAAGTCGGAGTGAATTTCTCCAGCCGCAGCACGAATGTTGGTGCCTTTTAAAATAGGCCATGAATGAATTTCTTGTGGCCCACAGGTGAAAAATGTAATCAGTCCGAGATTTTCAAAACTTTTTTCAATGACGGTGTCAAGCGTTGGGGTTTTCATGCCAAGCATATCCATCATTTCTTTTCGCTCATCGCCTTCAAGTGCTGAAAGTTCTGATTCGATTTTGATGCATACCGGAACAACGCGATCTTTTCCGAACGTAGCGAATAATTTTTGTACGTGATCATTTTTTTCAGGAAATTCTACATCGTTTTCAGAAACGTTTGCAACGATCATAAAGTTTTTAGCACTCAGCAGTGGCACTGTTTCAATTTTTGAATTTAGTACCAAAGATCGTATTTTTGGCGCATCGAGCTGATCGATTGCGGCTGTAATTTGTTTTAAAAGTTCTTGCTCTTCAATAAGATCTTTTTTTTCTTGAGGAGGAGTGCCTTGATGTTTGAGCAAAGATGGAATTTTTTCAAGTCGTTTTTCTATGCTTTCTAAATCTTTAAGCATGAGTTCATTTAAAATTGTTTCATAATCGTCAACCGGATTGATGGGACCTTGGTCGCGAATGATTCGTAGATCTTCAAAGCAACGCAGCACGTGTAAAATTAAATTTACTTCACGGATATTGCTTAAAAATTGGTTACCAAGTCCTTGTCCTTCTGCAGCACCTTTTACAAGTCCTGCGATGTCGACAAATGAGATACTTGCGGGAATTTGTTTTTTTGAGTTGAACACTTCTTGCAATTTATCCATGCGTTTATCAGGCACGTGAGTGATTGCAACGTGAGGATCAATGGTACAGAAAGGATAATTTTCTGCAGGGACTGATGAGTTTGTGAGCGCATTAAATAACGTTGATTTTCCAACATTGGGCAAACCGACAAGACCAACTTTTATATTCATAATTTTAATTTTTTTAAGCGAAATTGAGTGAAACGATATTTTTATTCTCGTTTAGTTTACTACATTTATGATTAAATCACCAGCCCATGGTTTGGTGGTATTTACTAATTTAAAAGAGATAGGTATTAATCCCCTACAGCATTGAAATAGCTGAAGTCTGCAGTAAATACTTAAGGCTAATCGGGCTTACCAAATTAAATGCAGGAGTTGCTGTTTGCGCTGTGCTGCTTATGCCTGTGCTAAAAAAACTTGATGTAAGGGTAGTAGTTCCATATGAAATAGTAATCGATGATGGCAGGTGTGTAAATGCTATAGAAGCGCTTGGTAGAACTTGTTTTTGTAGCTTAAGGCCATCAAGAGTCTTAAGAGTTGCAACTATGAAGTAGGAACCAGAACTATTACTTGTTGATGGTGGAAAAATATTTACCGTTAATGATAAACCTTTTTTAAGATCAGCTGAATTAAATGATGATACTGGAAATGTGATTGATGGTTGGCTGTTAATTTGCACAGTGATTGGTTGCGTTCCACCACCTATTGTTGCTGAGGCAGAAGCTATTGTTATTGTATCATTGCTCGTTTCAAATACTCCTGAAAGACTCGTTACTGCTGTTACAGTTCCAGAATTTTGTGTAATTAAAAACTTTTGAGATTGAGGGCAGATAGCATTAAAAAGTTGCTGCGGCGCATTTTTTGGTAAGAATGTTGAGGTAACCGGGGTGCTCTCTGAAGAAGAAACTACAACAGAGCCTGGAAAGGTGTTAAAAGCGAGAGTTGGTAGAATTTGTTTTTGTAGAGTAATTCCATCTAAAGATTTGAGTGTATAGACGACGTAGTAAGTAGAGTCTGAGGTACTGCCTACTCCATTTGATGGTGGAAAAATGTGAACAGTGAGCAGTGCATTGTTGTAGCTAAAACTAGTATTTGCAAACGTGTACGACGTTGAGTTTAAAGGATTTCCATTTATATCTTGCAGCACAACGGTTATTGCTGGCATAGCAGTTGCTGTTGTTTCATCGCTTTGTGCGCATGGGGGACAGGATACTGCTGCAGGGCTTTGTTGGCCTGTTTGGCCTGAGGTTCTTGTGGTTTTGCCTCGCCACATATGTGCTGCTTGACCTGTTTGAGATCCTTCATTGATTCCATAATTGAACAGAATAAAGTACATAACGCTTACAATAACTAATATTTTTTTCATATTTTTATCCTTTTTTTAAATGATCTTAAGCAATGTATCAATTTTTTATCTGGTGGGTAAAGAGTTTTAATATTTTTATTACGCTTGTTCTTGCAAAAGAGCTTAAATTTATGTTTTGATAGGAGACCCGGCTTCGTCAGGCTTCCGGCCGTCGCCGCTGGCTATGGCGGACGCAGTCGCTTTCAGCTACGCCTAGACTACGCCGAGGCACCTGAAATGATATTTTTTGAGGACATAAGTTGATGAATTATTTGTTGAAAAAAAAGCTTCACACTCTCTTGGCAGCTTTCATTCTTGCGACATTTTTTTCAGGCATACTTTTTGCAGAAACGTATAAAAATCATTTAAGTGACGCATGGTACCCTGTCAAAGGAAAATTGCTGAGTGTAAAGATTCAAGGTCTACAAACGATTGCTCAAAAAAAATATCCAATGACATTAAAGCCTTCATCTATTCGGGCAATTATTTGTCCTCATGCTGGTTACGATTATTCGGGAGCTGTGGCAAGCAGTGCATATCAATTGTTAAAGCCTGGAATTTTTAAGCGCGTTGTGATCCTTGCTCCGTCTCATCAAAATGATTTTTCAGGAGTTAGCCTGCCTGGCGCTGAGTATGATTTTTATAAAAATCCCTTGGGCTTCGTGCCTCTTGATGTGGATATGATTAAAAAATTAAAAAAGAGTTCACCTTTGTTTGCCCATCGTCAGCAGGCGCATGAACTGGAACATTCTATCGAAGTTCAAATTCCATTTACTGCAACATACTGCGGTGACTGTAAAATCGTGCCACTTTTGATTGGTTCTGTTTCGGATGATGATATAAAAAGCATTGCTGATATTTTGCAGCCATTTTTAGATGAAAAAACGTTGCTGGTCATAAGCTCAGACTTTACTCACTATGGAAAACAATTTAGGTATGAACCGTTTAAAAAAGATATAACTCAAAATATTTTTAAGCTCGATAGTTCATTAGTAGAAAAAATTCAAGATTTTGATCTTTCTGGGTTTTCACAGTTACTGCAAAAAACGCAGGCAACTGTGTGTGGAGCGTCTGCCATTAAAATTTTACTCAATCTTTTACAGCAAAAAGCTTTTGGAGACATTTCGTCATACGTGGTTGGTTACGACACGTCCGCATCAGGTCAAAAAAATCCTGCCCATAGCGTGAGTTACGTATCGATAGTTTTTACCACGCAGCTGCCATCAGATTTACCATTGCAAGAGCAGTTAACGGGTTATGAAAAAAATCTTTTATTGAAGCTGGCCCGTCAACAACTTTTAAATGCTGTTAGCTCATCCCCCAACTCTTCCTTAGAAATCCCAGGCATGCTGACCAAGTCTTTAAAAAAAGCACAGGGTGCGTTTGTAACATTGTATAAACAAGAGTCTATTTTAGACCATAAAAAATTGCGTGGTTGCATTGGATCTATCACTTCATCACAACCACTGTACGACGTGGTTGCAAGCATGACTGAGTCAGCAGTATTGCGTGACACGCGATTTTCTCCCGTGAAGCTAAGTGAAATTCCACATATTTCGATTGCAGTTTCTGTTTTAACGCAGCCTTACCAAGTCAGCTCGTATCATGATATTGTGCTGGGTACTGATGGCATTATTTTAAAATATGAAAACGCACAGGCTGTTTATTTGCCAAATGTTGCAACAGAGCAGGGTTGGAATTTGGAGCAAACTTTATCATCACTGAGTGAAAAAGCAGAGTTAGATAAAAATGTATGGAAAGATACAAAAACGACATTTGAGGTTTTTCAGGCGATCGGTTTTTCAGAAAAATAAGTGATGCAATCTAAAAAAAAGGATTAGATATGAAGCGTATGTTGTTGATGATGAGTTTGCTTTTGAGTAGTGAGCAAACGGTTTTTTCGGATTGGAAGCTTGGCAAAATTTATAATGATTCAGATCTTAAGTTCGATTCAGCTAGAAGGCATAAAAGCAAGCAAAAGAAAAATCCTATTTATGTAGTTACAAAAGCTTTAAATGATGCGTTGCCACATCAAAGGATTGTTGCTATAAATTATCATATTTCTCAAAAATTGGGGACTATATCGATTTTGGCTATAGGTGGCACACAAAAATATGACATTTTCTTTGAAGGTCATTCGACTTATGCTTTAGAGTCGAAAAGAGCAAAAACTCAGGCAATTACAACAATGTCTTATAATTCTGGATGTAAGGTAACCGATGGTTCTTATTGTGCACGTGTTTGGATGAATCTTTTCTCTGATAGAATCGATGCAACTCCTATCGCAAAAGCTTTCTATCCACATGATACTGAGCCAAACGAGCCAATGATTACGCTTGATTTAACCATTCAAGGTACAAAAGGTTCATACTCCTTGAGTTTATCAGAGCCGAAAGAGTAAAATAGCTCGTCAGGGTTTGATTTATTGCTTTTAGATAAATCAGTTTGATACATTCTGATAACGTTGGAGACCAAATATTTTATATTCTTGCGTAGGGGCATGTGTATGAAGCTTATCAAATTCATGATTATTTTTGTTTTTGGAGTTGTAGCTCATCATTTGCAGGCAGGGGCTTATTTATGGGAGTATCGAAGCGGCGCAGATAGGTCATGTTGTTTGTACATGTCTGGAGCTGATATTTGCAATCCTAATGTTGCTTGCACGCGACATTTGTATACCGATCTTTCCGGAATTTTAGATTACGTTACACGGCTACTTTCTACAGAAAAGGGTAGCACCTTTTCATACAATAAATTATTGCTGCAAGCACAATCTTACATTAATCATGTTTTATATTCTTCAGCAACTTCATTGTCCTATCACTTTGATCCGTATGAGCAGCGCCCTGTGAAGTTTTTACATGAGATTCAAGAATCAAATAAACAAGATAAATCTGGCAAATCTTCAACATCATCGTCAACTTCTCCTACCGCAGCAGAAAAATCAAAAGCAGATGCTGAAAAGGTGATGAAGTATTTGGTTAGTTTGGGTTTAGTGCGTCCTTTAAAATAAGATAAAAATAAGAAAAATAGATGTTGGCACATAATTCTGAAAGAGAAAAAAATGAATAAACAAACAAGCAGTATCCTTTTACTTTGCGGTATTTTGGCGACCGTGTCTTTGCAGGCATATGAGGGTGGTGAACGGTCAGGCGGGCTTGTAAAGAGAGATTTTTCCCAAAGAGGGTCACCTACAGAAAAAGAACAAAATACAGCACGTGTAAATCGTGAGCAAGAAGCTGCTAGAGTAAAACAAGAAGCTGATTTAAAACAAAGAAAAGAAGAAGAAGCTGCTCGACAAGACGCTCTAGAAAAAGAAAAACAATTAAAAGCTCGACAAGCTCTAGAGCAAATAACAGATAAAACACTTTTCCCTGAGGGGCATGATGCGCCTGTGCAAACAAATGAACCAGCTCCAACTCCAACTGCGGACCAACTTTATTCTACCGGTGTTAAGGCTGTTGAACCTGTAGAAGATAAAGTTTCTGTAAAAAGTATAAGTGATCGTTTAGTAGATGAAAGTAATGATTTTTTTAAAGCAAAGGGTGATAAAAAAGAATCTTTTGCAAAAACATTATTAGGCTTACCAGATGACGTAAATTTAACAGAAACACAAATTATGAAATCTTCTTTTGCAAAAATGAACGAGTTTAGAAAATATGAAAAAGAAGATTTAGTTATTGAGCAATTTGAAAAAAGAATTGTGGAAGCTCGAAAAATTTTAATTGATCGTTTAAAGTCAAAAAAATCTTATGAAATCACGAAAGATTCTTTTGAAGTATTAAAAGCTAAGCCTGATGACGTTGGCAAATCTGGTGAGAAAAAAGGCGTGATTTCTCAGTTTAAGAAATTAATTAACGATTTGATAGATAAAGTGGTTTCACTTTTTCGTAAAAATGACAACCAAAAAGAGTCAAAGAAAGCACTTTCAAATGTACTTTCACCAGTATTTGATAGCAGTAAAAATGAAGCAGCATTAAGAACAAAAATAGTAGAAGAAAAATTTCAAGTAGTGGCAAAATCTGAACCTGAAATTGCAATAAAAATACAACAGGAAGTAGGAAATATTACTGATGAACGATTAAAAAAGGCTAAAACTCCTGCAGAAAGAAAAAACATTCAAACAGTTGGTAATCGTTTGAAGAGTTCTTTAGAGCCAAAAAAACAAGAACAAGATCAAGCGTCAGAACCAGAATCAGATCAATATTTCGACCCTAGTTGGTAACTATTAAAACTTAATCTTTAAAAGAGAGATGAAAAATGAAGAAGCAAGTATTAAAAGTTTTATTTTTGTGCAGTTTCTTGGCCTCAGCGTCTTTGCAAGCGCCTTTTGATTTTAGTGGTGATGATGGCGTTGATTATAGTTCTAAAGTAGAAATACCAGAAGAAATTGCAGCGAAAAAACAGCGCGAGCAAGAAGCCGTAACGCAAAAAAATAGAGAGCAGTATGAAACGATTGCACGAGAAGCTGCTGCAAAGGCTAGAGAGGCTGCAGTACAAACTGCAATAAAAAAAGGTGCTCCAGCGTTTGATTTCAGTGATGAAGGTGATGATGATGAAGGCGTACAACCGAATGAGCCGACAACGCAACGTGGTCACATGGAAAAAACAATCAATGATGCATGGTTTGAATTTGATCAAGCAAAGGGCGAAGCAAAACTATTTAAAGCAAAAAATGTACTTGGTTTGTCAGGTGATCCATCTGAAGCAACTATTAATGCTGCATACGAAGCAAAATTAAAAGCTTTTAAAACGTTAGAAAATAATCCATCTGTGATTGACATCATAGATACAAGGCTTAAATCTGCTCGAAAATTTTTACTCTCAGAAAAAACTTTGAGTTCTTTTGACGTTGTGTCCGCTAGTGATTTTGAGCCAGTTGCTAAGCCTCAAGCTCCAAAGTCAAAATTAAATACGGCTATAAAATTAGACTTAGCGTTTACTGAAAAATTAACAGATGAAGATATAAACAATATCAATACGCGATATGCAAAATTAAAACCCGAGCGACAAGAAATATTTGTAAAAAATATCGATCGGTTTGCTAAAGATTCTGAAAAAAGTCGTCCTGACATGTCAGACATTATTAGTTCTGCATATGCTGATGCTGAAAAATCATATTCTAAATCAACATGGAATCGGCTTGTTCGTTCATTTAAAAAATTGACCAGTTCTGAAGACGCGTATTTTGATACGGTGCTTAAGCAAGCTAAGGGTGGTGATTTAGACAGTAGAAGATTGTTAACAAGCAAAGAAGAATGGTTTAAAAAAGAAGCTCAGAAAGATTTAAATACATTAACATTGCCACAAAAAGAAGCGTTTTTAAAAGAAGTACAAGCAAAAGTAAATAAGATTGCACAAAAAATAAATCTTAGCTATACGCCAACTAATGAAGAAATAGATGAAAGTTTATCTAATCCAGCGAAGTTACGTCTAAAAGCAAAACAGCAAACAGAAGAAGCTAGAATTTTTGAAAAAAGTTGTGATGCATTAATTCAGTCTTTTGAGCCAATGCTGAACAAGGGTCAGAAAATTGTATCTATATGGGACCGTGAAAATCACAATCTGATTGTAGATGTCGCTGATTTTAACGGTGCGCAGTTTAATTTGAACGATCCTATGTTAAAACAGGTAGAAGCTCTCGTGAGTGGTCAAGGATTAGAAATGCCTCAGCACAGAGAAACAATTCCTCAATTTAAAGCTAAATTGGCGCTTGAAATGATAGATTTTTATCTTAGCCCAGATAATATGAAAATATAGAAAATAATATGCAAGCTGCAATCGATTCTGTGCAAGGTAGTAGAGATAATCCAAGTCAAGAAACGTTACAAGCTATAATCAAGAAATTTCAAGAGCAGTGTAAAACTTTAATTGAAACATTGAGCTCTGGGCATCAGGAAGAGTTTAAAAAAAACGTATCAGATAAAGTTACAAAAAGATTTAATGAATATTTGAAAAGAGATTCATTAGCTGCTGTATGAAAATATTAAGGGGTAGATATACGTGAAAAAAATAATATTGAGTTTGATGGCAGCGCTTAGTTGTTTTTCAGTTGAAGCAATTAACATTAAGTTGCTAAAGGGGACGCATGATATTGTTCCTGCGGATTACAGCCCGGTGATGGGGGTATCGTTTTTAGAGTGGGGTACAGCAGAGCAGTGGTACAAGCTGAGTGCTCGAAGTCAAGCAGCGCAACTGAAAGAAGGTTTAGAAAAAAATTCTAAGGTTGTATCTGATAATCCTGAACTTGCAAAGTTTGCGCAAGAAATGGAATCAGTAAAAAATAGTGCTACAGAAAATTTGATTATGTCGATGTTTCACATAGCAGGGGGGACGTTTAACGTGACTAATGCGGATGGAAATCCCGTAAAATATCTAGAGCCAAAGCACGTTGGAAAAATTTTACAAGTTGTACAAAAATGGTCGCAAGCCTCTGCGGATCAAGAAAAATTAGCAGCTTTACAACAAGAAAGTTCAGCGAAAAAATCTGATTATGAAGCAAGAATAAAAACCTTACAAAAGGAAACATCACTGTTAAATGCTAAAATTTTAGCAGCAAAAAAAGCATCGAATAATACAGAAGTTGAAAGATTACAAAAAGAGTTAAAGCTTAAGGCTGAAGAACTTGTGAAAAATCAATTTTTATCAAAAAAAATAGACTTGGCATTAAAAGATTTTGCCAAAAATTCTTTGCAACAAGAATTATATGATTTGTGTATGAGTTTTGCATTTAAAAATGAGCAAAGTCAGCAACCATTTACAGAAAAAAATTGGAACTTATTTATAAACTCGTTGGTTGGTTCAATTCAAGAAAGCATAGCTGAACCACAATTGTATGCAAAAAATACTCCAGAAGGTATTTTACTTGGTTTTATGCTGAAAAAATCAGATACGCGCGATGATTTGCAGAATTATTTTAGAGGCTTTAAGGGAGATGATATTTTTGTTTTACCAACAGATCAGGAGTATGGTTTTACTGAAATAAATCAGATTCTTGCAGCAAAAACAGACGCTTCAAATTTTGATCAGTTAGCAGATTTATTATGTGCCTATACGTATCAAGAATTATATACAGCTAGGCTTCCTAAGATGACATCATATACAAGTGTTAATTATAAAGGGATACGGTTTTCAGATTGTATGGATACTACAATGCGTATGCTTACAAATATAGTAACCTATCGCGCAGATCAACATAAATTTGGAATTGTCCCTCATGGTTTACATTTAAATCCTGTAGTTGAAAATTTTTATACATCAGAAAATGGACTTTGTGCAGATTCTGCAGAGGTTGGTAATAGCAAGGTACATCAGGCTTGGACGGACGTTATAGAAAATGTGCCTGGTTGTGTGTATGCACAAATAGGCACAAAAGTACAAGATGCAAAGCATGTTCCATCAGGATTTGATGGATTTATTCCAGTAGCTCAACCTTTTACAATCACACTTTCAGGAAAAGTTGAAATAGAGGGTGTGCAATATGAGCCTTACTTTTTGCAAATTGGTACAAAAACATATACTTTAGCGCAGAAAAAAAATGTTTATAATTCGTATTTTTATAAAATCCATTATTTACTTGTGCCAAAAAGTTCAGACCTTTTTTGTTGTGAAATGAGAGCCAATGTATTAAATATAGTTATCGGATTGAATCATGTATTTGACTTAGGTCTTTATTCAAATTTGGAACAGATTTTTGAACCTGATTTTGTATCAAAGAATTTTGGAAAAATTTGTGAAAAACTTGATTGGAAACCACAAGTTAATGCAACAGAACTTAATAATCTAAAATCTATGAAAATTCTTGTTGAGACAAAAAGTGGTGAGTTCTTTATCCATTTGGATCATAATCGTCATGCATATGTTTCAACGAAAAATCCTGTCAAATTAGATGTACAGCTTGAAGTATCGTCGTTAACAAAGGAGGCAACGGTTGCGGCAATAGTTGGATCGGGACTTAAAAACATAGAACAGTTGCTACCAAAGCTGCAAATAGCTCCTTTGTATAAAAATGTATCTGTTCTAGAGGCTGATAAGCGTTTTAATGTTCTTGGTCAGATGATAATTGGTAAAAATAGTTTCAATGAAGTAGAAAAAAAATACATTCAATCTTTGATTTTGAGTTTTTATTTTGTTGAAAATTCAGTATATCTAGAAAACATAGTTAGTTTTTTAGGGTCTAAGCTTAACGAAGCGGGTTTAGGTGATTTTATTCTAGGAGCTTTATGGTTGCATGATGCTGAATATAAGCAAAATAGTACGTTTAAACTGTTATCATCAATGATGGTTTCAAAAATAGTATCAGTTGAACAGGGTTTGTCTTTGGTTGCAAAAGGGGTGAATGATTCATATGAATCTGTTCGGCTTAATGCTATGTCAGCAATTAATGATTTTATAGATAAAAAATTAATAACAGTAGATCAAGTATCCCAGTTGTTACCATTGCTTGAAAAAGGGGTGAATGATTTATATGTGCATGTTCGGATTAATGCTATGTCAGCAATTGAAAGTTTAATAAATAAAGATTTGATAACATCAGATCAAGTATCACAGTTATTGCCATTGCTTGAAAAAGGGACGAGAGACTCAAATTATTATATTCAAGATCAAGCTAAGTCAGCACTTGAAAGATTAGTTAATCGACGAGTGATAACTCAGTCAGAGAGTGATCGCCTGGTTAATAAATCATTATATGAACGCATGAAAAATTTAATCTCTAAATATTTTATAAAGTAGAGTCTTAAAGGGATCAGGCTTTAGAAGAGCAAGGGCAGATGGCGCAAAGGCAAGATTTGTCTTCTTTGTATGAAGAACAACCAAGACTTGAGTTTGCAGGAGTTCGTTAAATTATTTTTGATTTTATAAGAAAAGAGGCACATTCGATTCGGATGTGCCTCTTTTGCTTTGAGAAATTAATTATGAAATGTCAGCGTCAATTGGACCGTTGTTGTCAGAATCATTTTCATCTTCTGGTTTTGGGGCGCCTGGTTGTTGATCTTTGTTTTTATACAAAATTTCAGCAACTTTTTGAGCTTTTGTCATTAAGGTTTCATACGCGCTTTTTAAGCCTTCAGCGTCGCCTTCTTTATCTTTAAGATCTTTTTTTGCCGTCTCTACAGCTTCTTGAAGAGCTGTTACTTCGTCAGCAGGAAGTTTATCTTTATTTTCAGAGAGCGTTGTTTCTGTGCTTAAAATCATGCCGTCAAGTTTGTTACGAGCTTCGACAGTTTCTTTGACTTTTTTGTCTTCAGCTTCGTTATCTTTAGCATCTTGGATCATTTTTTCAATTTCTTGAGCTGATAGTCCGCTGCTGTTTGTAATTTTGATACTTTGTTCTTTGCCAGTGCCTTTGTCTTTTGCAGTTACGCTTAACATTCCATTGGCATCGATATCAAAAATCACTTCGATTTGCGGAGTTCCACGAGGAGCCGCAGGGATTCCGTCGAGTTTGAATTGACCTAAAGATTTATTATCTTTAGCTAATTCTCGTTCACCTTGCACCACATGAATATCAACTGATGGCTGATTATTTTCAGCTGTTGAAAACACTTGAGATTTCTTGGTAGGAATCGTTGTGTTTCTTTCAATCAATTTCGTTGCAATTCCACCCATAGTTTCAATACCAAGTGAAAGGGGAGTAACGTCGAGAAGTAAAACGTCGCTGACCGCACCGCTTAAAATTCCACCTTGGATAGCAGCACCGAGTGCAACTACTTCATCAGGATTTACTGATTTGTTTGGAGTTTTGCCGAAGAAATCTTTTACGAGTTCTTGGATTTTTGGCATACGAGTTGATCCACCGACCAAAATAACTTCGTTAATTTGGCTTGTTGATAATTTTGCATCTGACAATGCGAGTTTACACGGTTCCATTAATTTTTTGAAAATATCAGCACACAAAGATTCGAGCTTTGCACGTGATAATTTTACTGATAAATGTTTTGGACCTGACTCGTCAGCTGTGATGTATGGCAAGTTGATATCTGTTTCGTGAAGTGAAGAAAGTTCTTTTTTCGCTTTTTCAGATTCTTCTTTGAGTCTTTGCAAAGCCATTTTGTTTTTGCGAAGATCGATACCTGTATCGGTTTGGAACTGCTCGATTAAGAAATTGATGATTTTTTCATCGATATCGTCACCACCCAGTTTGTTATTTCCGCTGGTTGATTTTACTTCGATGACACCATCTTGTACTTCCAGGATTGAAATATCAAAGGTTCCGCCGCCGAAATCGAATACCGCAATAGTTTCATCCCGTTTTTTTTCACAACCGTAAGCAAGCGCTGCTGCTGTTGGTTCGTTGATGATACGCATGACGTCGAGACCAGCAATTTTTCCTGCGTCTTTAGTTGCTTGACGTTGTGCGTCGTTAAAATACGCTGGCACTGTGATCACAGCTTGTGTGACTGGTTGGCCAAGGTATTCTTCTGCTGTTTGTTTTAAATTGCTTAAGATTGCTGCAGAAATTTCTTGAGGTGAATATTTCTTGCCTTCGATTTCAAACGCCACGTCGCCATTGTCAGCTTTGACAATTTTGTACGGGTAGTTTGCAATTTCATTTTTAATTTCTTCGAATGTGTGTCCGATAAAGCGCTTTGCAGAGTAAAGCGTGTTTTCTGGATTCGTGACCGCTTGACGTTTCGCCATAGTACCAACCATGCGTTTGCCGTCTTTTGCTACCGCGAATATTGAAGGTGTTGTGTTTTGACCTTCTTTATTTGGGACTATTTTTGGAGTTTGTCCTTCCATGAATGCTACCGCTGAGTTGGTAGTTCCAAGGTCGATTCCTATAATTTTAGCCATATTGTTTTTCCTTACTTAGGTGACTTCTTTTTTTGCTATGTAACTATATCTTTTCGAATGTTAGCATAATGCAACAGGCACCATCTTGTCAAGAAATCTTAGTCCGTTTCGCTAAGATTTTGTTAGCCACAAATTTCAAACAATTACTCCGTCCTGCACCTTCAGCTTGATACTTACGCCTGTCTACGCCTGTCTACGCCCGTCTACGCCCGTCTACGCTTTCAGCTACGACGAGGCTACGACGAGGCTACGTCAGGCTCCGCCAAGGCTCGGGGGTGGACCTTCGATGAGCTGAAGTCTTGGACTACGTAATTCCCGGCTTCGCCTGTCTACGCCCGTCTACGCTTTCAGCTACGACGAGGCTGCGCCAAGGCTATGCCGAGGCACGTGTGTTGAATTTCACCCGGCTTCGTTCTTCGAACTTCGCCGAGGCAGGGGAAAAGATTAAATGATTTTAATTTTAATGATTTTAAAAAGGATTTTAAAAAGGAACCCAGGCTTCCAGCCGTCGCCAAGGGCTATGGCGGACACGGTCGCGCAAGGCTACGCCGGGCAAAAAGCAGGAGGCTTTCGCCCCCTGTATTTTATGAGTTTAACAGTTAATTACTTAGAACTTGGTCTTCTGTAAACTTCTTTTGGTCCAAGTTTTCCATATTTATCATATTTTTGAATGTAGGAATAGCCAGTTGAAGGATCTGTGGTTATTACTGGAGACCATGTTCTAGGGTCATTACCAGCTAATGGTTTGTATTTTTTAAAGCCAGTGTTAGGAGCTTTTACGTATCCATCTTCTTTAGAGGTTGCAACATTTTTTTCATCACGAGCTTTAGCTATAGATTCAAGATCATTTCTAAACTGTTTTTCTAATTTTTCAACTTTCTCTGAAATGCGATTAGCATCTTGCTGCAAGCTTTTTGTAGCATTTTCAGTATGTTTTTGGGCTTTTTCTAGAGAAATTCTATGAGCTGTAATTAATTTTTTTGATGGCCCAACTGCAGCTTTTTCTTCAGCCTTTGCTGCTGGTATTGCAGCCAAAAGTTTTTTATTATTTTGTGCGAGATGCTGATGAGCCGCTGCTGCTGATTTAAATTTTGCAGAAGAGTCTGTTTCTTCTACAGCTGTTCCTGTAAATCGGCCATAGTCCCATATTGAACCAGGACCTCCCACTATGTGAAAACCTTTTCCGTCTTTATTATCAGCTACTTCCGTTGGCGTTATAGACATTGGCATTACTATTGATGCGATCGCTAAAAGCAGTAGTTTATTTTGTATCTTCATTTGTACTCTCCTTAAAAGGATGGTTAAATAATTATTATAAGGGTACTGAAAAAAACCTTTTAAAATCAATAGTTTTTGTGATTTTTTACAAAAGAACAGGAGACTTTCGTCTCCTGCTTTTATGAATTTAATTTTAGATTGAATTGATTAAAGACCTGCTTGGCCACCAACTAATTTTTTACCTTCGACGTTATATGAAGGAACGTTATCGTCTTCCATCATCATAGCATCATCTTTTTTAGCCTTTTTTTCAATTATGTTGTTCATGTCATCTTGAGCTTGTTTTTGACGATTATTCATTAATTGATCGTGTTTATCATTTAATGATTCAAGTCGTTTTTCGTTATTCTGTAGATTTGTAATATAATGTTCAAGATTTGTTACAGCTTGTTCAATAGATGCTCTATGTTTTCTGAATGCTGATACAGAACGACCTTGTAATTTTCTGAACTCTGTTGTTTTCTCATAATCTTTTAATTGTTGTGCGGTGGCTTCAAGTCTTTGTAGTTTTGCTTGGCTAGATGCTATTTCTCCAGAAATTCTAGTTTCTAGTGACGCTTGGTTTTCAGCATTTATTTCCATCTTACTCATGTATCTTGCGGATACCACTGTTGGCATTACGACAGCTGCAAATGCTAAAAGTAATAGTTTATTTTGAATCTTCATACGTACTCTCCTTTATAAGGACGGTTAATAATTATTATAAGGGTACTGAAAAAAGCTTATTAGAATCAATAGTTTTGGCTTTTTTCTTTTGAAAGATTATAAAAGATAATGCCAGGAAAGGCAGACACTTGAAGCCGCAAAGCTGATCAGGAGAGTTTTGAGGTGTATTTTTAAATCAGGGAAAAGGAACCATTTTTTATAAGCTACAAAGGAAATAATGCCTACGGTAATAAAACGAATTATGATAATTGGCATAAGAATTAAAGAACTTGGAAGGGTGGTCGTGTGGTAAATCGCTACGGCAAGGCACAGCATACTGACAGAATTGATCATAGCAAGGTACTTGGACGCATGCTGGGTAATGTATAACTTTTCATAGGTTATAACGACGTATTCAACAAAAGCAGCAAAGATGAACAATAGTACGTTAGTTGTAATAATGGGCTGGAAGCATGAGCTTTTTAAAATGCAAGGTGCTATGGCTGCAGTAATGGTTGCGGCAAGGGCGTATAGAAATTGAATATAGGCGTTGGTAATTTTTAGGAAGGTTGTCTTAATAGCCAGTTGGTCAAGCATGGTGCTACGAGGCAGCTTTGAGAGCAGGGCGCCACTAGGTACTCCAACGGAACGGTTAAGAAGCATGTAGAGCAAAATAACGATGTCGGTAAAGAGCTTGATGTACCCGGCACGGACCATGCCTAAGTGATA